>NZ_JAGPYL010000258.1:0-1373 GCF_018070095.1 Micromonospora sp. U56 | reverse complement strand
GGTGCGGCCGCCGGGCAGCCGCCCCCCCCGCCGCGTGCCAGCGTCGACCCGGTGTCCTCGGTCCCCCCTGATCAGCCCCTCCGCCCCGCCGCCGGCCACCGCGCCGACGCCCCCCGGGACGATGCCCGCCGGCTCGATGCCCGCCCGGCCGGCGCCGGCCGGACCGACGACGGCCGCCGGACCGACGACGGCCGCCGGACCGACGACGGCCGCCGGACCGACGACGGCCGCCGGGAGCACGGCCGTCGGGAGCACGGCGCCCGGGAGGTCGCCCGCCGGGAGCCCGACCGGCCCGGGGGCCGGCCCGCGTCGGGTGGCCGGGTGCCCGCGCCCCGCCGGCCGGAGTCGGGCCGGGGGCGGGCGCCGCTCGTCGTCGCCGCCGGGGTCGCCGCGGGCTGGGCGGCGCTCACGTCGTACCTGCCGGTCGCCCTCGTGCTGGCGCTGGCCCAGATCAGCGAGGACGCCGGCTCCGTCGCCGGTGCGCTGCGCGCCGGGCTGTCCGGCTGGCTGCTCGGCCACGGGGTGCCGCTACAGACCACCGCCGGCCCGCTCGGCCTGGTCCCGCTGCTGCTCTCCGGGCTCGCGTTCTGGCGGCTGACCCGGGCCGGCGTGCACACCAGCCGGGCCATGGGCGCGCGGGGCGGGCGTTCACCCCGCCAGGCACTCACCGCCGCGGTCGCGGTCGGCCTCGGGTACGGGCTGCTCGGCGCCCTCGCCGCGGTGCTGGTGAGCACCGACGACCTGCGGGTCTCCCCGGTCCGCGCCGGCGTCACATCCGCGGTCTTCGGCGCGCTCGCCGCGCTGGTCGGGGCACTGCGCACCACCGGCGTGGCCGGCCTGCTCGCCGAGCGCGCGCCGGCGGCGCTGCGCGACGGGGTGCGCACCGGGTTGGTCGCCGGGCTGCTGCTGCTCGGCGCGGGGGCCGGCGCGGCCGGGTTGGCGGTGGCGACCGGCGGGGGCGACGCCGCCGACATGATCGGCGCGTACCGGACCGGGGTGGCCGGGCAGGCCGGCATCACCCTGGTCAGCCTCGCCTACGCGCCGAACGCCACGATCTGGTCGACCGCCTACCTGCTCGGGCCCGGCTTCGCCGTCGGTGCCGGCACGGCGGTACGCACCAGCGAGGTCTCGGTGGGCGCGCTGCCGGCCGTACCCCTGCTCGCCGGTCTGCCCAGCGGCCCGGTCGACGGGTTCGGGGCGGCGCTGCTCGCGGTGCCGGTGCTGGCCGGGATGGCCGCGGGCTGGCTGCTCGCCCGGCGGCTGCTCCGCGACGCGGACGAGCGCGCGGTGCCGGAGTGGGGTGCCCTGCTCGGTCCGGCGGCGCTCGCCGGCCCGGTGGTCGGCCTGCTCGCCGGCCTGGCCGCCGCGGCCTC
>NZ_JAGPYL010000257.1:0-1375 GCF_018070095.1 Micromonospora sp. U56 | reverse complement strand
ATGATGGCGTAGACCATCCTGCTGCTGGCGAACTCGGAGACGGTGACGAGTTCCCACCCGAACTGCTCGAGCACTTCGGCCGCCGCCACCGCCTGGGTGACCTGATCGCCGCCGATCCCGCGATGGGTGACGATGGACAGGAGCCGGTAGGGATACGCGCGCAGGTCGGCGTGGTTGCCGAGGACCGCGCTGGCGGTGACCGTGCGGGTGCGCGTGATCTGTTCGAGGGCTTCACGGGCGCTCATCCCGGCACCATAGCTGCTTGTTGCACGGACAGTTCCGCAGCCGAGTCCCGCCACGACAATCCCGACAGGGAGACCAGCCACCACCGAGCGTGAGCCTTCCGCCCACCACGAAGGGCGCGGCGCCATGAGCGACTGGCGACGCACCCGCACCCCCTCCATGACCACCACCCCAGCCGAACCCGCGACCACACGACGGTGGACCGAGGACGACGTCCGCGCGCTGGGCGTGACCACCGACGTCGTCACCGCCGGTCAGATCCTCGGACTGTCCCCCGGCCTACCGCCTCGCCCGCGCCGGCGCCTTCCCCGTCCCGGTCATCTAGGCCGGCCACCAGTACCGGATACCCGTCGCCGGCCTCCTGGCGGCCCTGCGTCTCACCATCCCGGCAACACCCGGCGGCGACGACCCGCACCCACCCGCACCGTAGGTCTCCACCGAGCGGCGGCTGCCCGTGACGACTTGATCGTCGGGGGCAGTCGAGCGTGCATGTTGATCGACGAAACCGCTGCCACCCCACGCGGTCTCACCATCCCTACCGCACCGGAGAGCCTCGCAACATGTCACACGGATCGATCTTCAAACGTTGCGGCTGTCGGCGACCCGCGCACCCGCAAACCCCTGGGCAACCACTGCCCGAAACTCCGACGCGCTAACCGGTCCTGGAACCCTGACCACGGCCACTGGGCCTACCAACTGGAACTCCCACCCACCGCCGACGGCTGCCGCCGACAGCTACGCCCCACCGGCTTCGACACCCACAAACAAGCCGCCGACGAACTCGACCACGCCCGGCAGTTGCTCGACCTCGCCGGCCGCAACCGCCGCCGCCGCACGGAGATCGGCGACCTGCTGCAAGCCACCCTCCGCGCCGGCGGAACCCTGCCCGATGTCGACACCGTCCGCAACCGGCTCCGCGCTGACACCCCACTGGCCGGTGTGCCCACCGTTGCCGACTGGCTGACCACCTGGCTGCAGCGGCTCACCGTCGATGACAACACCCGCCGCGGCTACGAATCCCACGTCCGCGTGCACCTCATCCCCCACCTCGGCGACGTCGTCCTGGACAAACTGCGCCCCCACCACATCGAGGACCTCATCGACAAGATCAAGCAACGCAACGCCGACATCG
>NZ_JAGPYL010000256.1:0-1388 GCF_018070095.1 Micromonospora sp. U56 | reverse complement strand
CCAATGCCGTTCAGTTAAGGGGGTGGGTTGGTTGTCAACGCCGTCGTGTTGAGGATCTTGATGGCGATGGTGTGGTGGTAGTTGGTGCGGTCGATGGCGCCCTTGGCGCGGTGTTTGGAGATGGCGCGTTTCACCACTCGTGGGCTTGTTCGGGGGCGTCGTTGAGCAAGCAGGTGGGCCAGGACGGCGCGGCCGATCGCTCCGACGAGGTCGATGACGGTGTCGGCGATGATTCCGGCGGCGAGGATGACCTGGTCCCGGGCGGCGTGGACGGCGACGGTGAAGCTGGCCCGGTCCGGGTGAGCCGCCGGCTGGCTGGCGGTGGCGTCAGCCATCGCCAGCCGCACCGTTTGGTACCCGGCCAGCAGGGCGTGGACCTCCTGACTCACCCCGTTCGGAGTCCGGGCCCGCAGGACCCGTCCGCCTAACAGGGTGGACTTCAACTCCAGGTACGCCGTCTCGATCTCCCAGCGTTGGTGGTAGAGCGTGACGAGGTCCAAGGCGGGAAACCGGCGGTGGTCGGTGAGGGTGGTGATCAGCCGGTATCGGCCGACATGGCGTTTTCCGTTCAGACTCACGACGATCTCAGCGTCGACGACCCGGACCGTCATCGCGCCGATGACCGACAGCCAGGACCCGTCGCGGTGGCGACGGATCACCGGTAGCCGCCGGTCGTCCTTGTCACGAATGAGCAGGTCAGCACCGGTGCCGGCGAACTGTTCGATCATCGTGCGGGCGGCGAAGCCCCGGTCGGCCAGCAGCAGCATGCCCGGGCGCAGACAGCCCAGCAGACGACCGGCGCAGCCCAACTCGCCGGTGGTGAGCGGGGTGAACACCGCATCGATGAGGGTCCGAGTGCCACACACGACGACCGCGACCAGCCGCAGCATCGGATAGCCCGAGCCGCCGTGGGTTCCGGCCTGACGAGGATAGACCGCGAGGTTCGCCGCGCTGTCGGGCACGAACATGCTGGTGCCGTCGATCGCACACACCAGCAGACCCCGCCATCGAGCAGCCCCGGCAGGCGGACCCGCCAACAGCCGAAACAACGCTGCCAGGGGTTTGTCCCCGATCCGACGGCGAGCCTGAGACAGGGCTGAGGAGCTCGGCATCGCCACCGGCAACCCGTCCAGACCAGCGACCAGCCGAGCCCACACCTCGCGATAACCCAACTCGGCGAACAACCCCGCCGCGAGCAGCAGATACACCACCACCCGCGACGGCAGATCCCGCACCCGTGCCTGCACCGCCCGCGTCTCAGCCAGGACGGCATCGACCATTTCGAAGGGCACCTGCTGCGTCAACTCACCCAGATGACCCGGCGCGAACCGGCCGGCAGCCACCGCGATCGTCCGGGTAATGGCACACTGTTCCAACGGCGGGGCTCC
>NZ_JAGPYL010000255.1:0-1397 GCF_018070095.1 Micromonospora sp. U56 | reverse complement strand
CAAGTTGAACCTCGGGCCTGGCGCTGCAAGATGGTCGTCGGATTCGTGTTGGCGAGTTACGAACCACGGCGCTGTGAGGTCCAGGGCTGCTCCGCTCGCCGTCGGATGGCAAGCTCGTGCCTCGTGATCGATGATTTCGCTAAGGACTATCTGCACGGCCAGCTCAGGTCGATACGTCAGGCGCTGATCTGGAAGCTCGGTGGGGACGCCGTGAGAAATCCGGATCTCGTGGAGGTTCGCCCGTGAGGGCGGTCATCGTCGCGGCCGCGGTCGCGTTCATCATCTCTCTGTTCGGCACGCCGGTGGCGATTCGCGTTTTCACCGCGCTCAAGGCCGGCCAGCCGATCCGATCCATCGGGCTCGCCAGCAACCAGGGCAAGAAGGGCACGCCCACGATGGGCGGCGTCGTCTTCATCGTGGCGACGGTCTTCGCCTACGTCGCCGGGCATATCGCCCTGACCACCCTCCCGGAACGGCAGATTGCGCAGGAGGGGCCGACCATGACGGCCCTGGTGCTGCTCGGGCTGTTCGTCTTCTGCGGCGCGGTCGGCTTCTTCGACGACTTCCTCAAGGTGCGCCAGCGCAACTCCGATGGCCTGTCCGCCAGAGGCAAGCTGCTCGGCCAGGTGATCGTCGGCGGCGGCTTCGGCATCGCCGCGCTCTACGTCGCCAGCACCAACGGCCAGACCGTGGCCAGCGAGCACATCTCGCTCATCCGCGACATCAGTTGGCTCAACGTCGGCAAGGTCGGCGCGGTGATCGTGTTCGTCTTCGTGATCACAGCGATGTCGAACGGCGTGAACCTCACCGACGGCCTCGACGGCCTGGCCACCGGTGCGTCGATCCTGGTGCTCGGCGCGTACGCGCTGATCGGGTTCTGGCAGTACCGGCACTGGTGCGCCGACGAGGCGTACGCCCGCGTGAACGACTACTGCTACCAGGTCCGGGATCCCCTGGAGATCGCCATGATCGCGGCGGCGGCGGCCGGCGCCTGCGTGGGCTTCCTGTGGTGGAACACGTCCCCGGCGCGGATCTTCATGGGTGACGTGGGCTCGCTCGGGCTCGGCGGCCTGATCGGCGGGCTCGCGGTGGCAACCCGCACCACGCTGCTTTCGATCATGATCGGCGGGCTCTTCGTCATCATCACGACGACCTGGGTGATCCAGATCGTCTCGTTCCGGACCACCGGTAGACGTGTCTTCCGGATGGTGCCGTTGCACCACCACTTCGAGTTGGCCGGATGGAGCGAGATCAATATTGTGGTCCGGTTTTGGATCGTGGCCGGCGTCTGCGTGGCGGTCGGCCTGGGCCTGTTCTACTCGGATTTCTTGGCGGTCGTTGGATAAAAGCCACGCGACAAGCCTGTGTCGTGCCACCGACGGTGATCCGCCGGGCAG
>NZ_JAGPYL010000254.1:0-1409 GCF_018070095.1 Micromonospora sp. U56 | reverse complement strand
GGCGGTTGTCTGGTCGTAGCGGGTGGCGGTCTTGAGGCAGCCGTGGAGGATGCCGACGAGGCGGTTGCCGATCTGCCGTAGTGCGGCGTTGTGTCCGATTTCGCGGGCGCGGAGTTCGTCGTAGTAGGCGCGGACCGCGGGGTCGTGCAGGATCGCGGCGCCGGCTTGGGTGTGGAGGGCGTCGACGAGTCGGTCGTTGTGCACGATGCGGGCGTGAACGGTTTTGGATTTGCCGGACTGGCGGGTGATGGGGGCGGTGCCGGCGTAGTTCTTGCGGGCTTTGGCGTCGGCGTAGCGGCCTGGTGCGTCGCCGAACTCTGCGAGCACCCGGGCGCCGAGGATCACGCCGATGCCGGGTTGGCTGAGGTAGACCTCAGCGTCCGGGTGCTGACCAAAATGCGCCTCAACCTGGCCTTCCATTGCCCGGATCTGAGCGTTGAGGGTCTGCAGGATCGCGACGGTGGCGTTGATGGTGGCCGCGTAGGCGGCGGTGACGATGTCGGGCTGGCGCAGGTGCGCGGTGCGCAGTGCCTGCTGAATCGTGGCGGCCTTGTCGGCGATCCCGCGGCGGCGGGCGCGTTTGAGAGCCGCGCTGATCTGAGCGAGGGTGAGTCTGGCGGCCTGGTCCGGGGTGGGTGCCTTGGCCAGCAGTTCGAGGGTGTCGGCGCCTGTCAGTGTCAGCGGCTGGTAGGCATGCAGCGCGGCGGGGAAGTACTCCCGCAGCGCCGCGCGCAGCCGCAGCATGTGCCGGGTGCGTTCCCAGATCAGCGTCTGGTGCGTGCGGGCCACCACCTTGACCGCTTCGGCGAGATCGGAATCGGCAGCGACCTGCCGCAGCTGATGGCGGCGGGTGCGGACCATGTCGGCCAGAGCATGCGCGTCGCCTTTGTCGCTCTTGGCCCCCGACAGCGACACCAACTCCCGATGCCGCGCGGCCTGCTTCGGGTTCACCCCGAACACCTGGTAGCCGGCCGCGACCAGCGCCCGCACCCACGGCCCACGATCGGTCTCGATGCACACCAGCACCTGCGCCGGCGTGGCATCGTCGGGCAGGAACCCGGCCACGAGGTCGTGGAAGCGGGCCATGCCGTCCACGCCCTCGGGCAGCCGCGCGGTTCGCATCACTCGCCCGTGCTGGTCCTGCACCTCCACATCGTGATGATCTTCCGCCCAGTCGTCACCGACGAACAGCACAACGCCTCCCGTCATCCCGAGAAACCCGTCGGCAGCCCGCGGGAGAACCAGCGCCCTAATGGACCAGTGCTCACGCCAATCCGGCAGGCACGACATCCCATCAGCCGTTCATCTCCCGACCACGGGCAAGGGCACGGTCTGACCCTAGGACTCACCGGTCCAAGGGGTGGAAGTGCTCACTCGCCCGCGGCTACCGGACATCGAGTCTGCCTCCC
>NZ_JAGPYL010000253.1:0-1414 GCF_018070095.1 Micromonospora sp. U56 | reverse complement strand
GACAGACATCCCATGAGCGGAGCGGTCAAGCTGCGGCGGTTTGGTCGTGCGCTTCGCGGTGGTGCCAGGCGGTGGCCTCGTCGTAGGGGGTGCGGGTTTTGAGGCAGCCGTGGAGGATGCCGACGAGGCGGTTGCCGAGTTGGCGCAGGGCGGCGTGGTGGCTGATGCCGCGGTGGCGTTGCTGGTCGTAGTAGGCGCGGGCGCCGGGGGAGGCGATGAGGGCGGCGAAGGCTTGCCGGCCGAGGGCGTCGATCAGCCGGTCGTTGTGCACGTAGCGGGCCAGCACGACCTTCTTCTTGCCAGATTGGCGGGTGATGGGGCTGGTGCCGGCGTAGTTGCGGCGGGCTTTGGCGTCGGCGTAGCGGGTGGAGTCGTCGCCGAATTCGGCAAGCACCCGGGCGCCGAGGATGCGGCCGAGGCCGGGCTGGCTGAGGTAGATCTCAGCGTCCGGGTGCTGCCCAAAATGCGCCTCGACCTGCTCTTCCATTGCCTTGATCTGGGTGTGCAGGGTGGTCAGGATCGCTACCTGGGTGCGGACGGTGGCGGCGTAAGCCGCGGTCACCACCGCGGGCTGGCCCAGCTGGTGGCTGCGCAACGCCGCTCGTAGCTTCTCGGCTTTGGCTGGCACGTCTCGGCGGCGGGCCCGTTTGAGTGCGGCGGTGATCTGCGCGGTGGTCAGCCGGGCCGCTGCGGCGGGGTCGGGTGCCTTGCCCAGCAGGTCCAGGGCGTCGACGGCGGCCAGGTCATCAAAGGCAACCAGAGCGGCGGGGAAGAACTCCCGCAGTGTCTGCCGCAGCCGCAAGGTGTGGCGGGTGCGTTCCCAGATCAGCGTCTGGTGCGCCCGGGCGACGACCTTGACCGCCTCGGCTGCGGCGCTGTCGCCAGCGACCGGACGTAGTTGATGTCGGTCGGTGCGCACCATGTCGGCCAAGGCGTGCGCATCACCGGCGTCGCTCTTGGCCCCCGACACTGCGTGCCGTTCCCGGTAGCGGGCCACCTGCAGCGGGTTGATCGCATAGACCTGGTAACCGGCGGCGATCAGCGCCTGCACCCACGGACCCCGGTCGGTCTCGATACCAACCACCACCTGCGCCGACTCATCATCCTCGGTCAGATGGGCGCCGATCAGCGCGTGCAGGCCGGCGATCCCGGTGATTCCCTCCTCGAGTTTCGCCTTGCCCAGCCGGCGGCCGGTCTCGTCCTGCACCTCGACATCGTGGTGATCCTCGGCCCAGTCGTCTCCCACGAACAGCACTGCATCCCCTCCCGCCAGTCCACGGCCGATTGAGCTACCTGGCAGCATCCGGGAGAACTTCCGCAAGCTAATGATCAAGTGCTCACGCCGACGTGCGGCGGACACGACATCCCATCAGCGGTCACCTCTCCCGACCACCGGCAGGGGCACGATCTGTCA
>NZ_JAGPYL010000252.1:0-1418 GCF_018070095.1 Micromonospora sp. U56 | reverse complement strand
AGCCAGCTACGAGGGAGTCCCGCTGTCGGAGCATTCTGTCATCACCCGGGTGATCACGGTGGCGAAGGGCGTGTTCGCGCCGGGCCATCTCGGGGAACTCACCCGGATCGTGCCGTTCGAGATGGTCGACGCTGTGCTGACGGAGACCGGTCGCACGCAGCAGCGTCTGCGATTACTGCCCTCACGGGTGGTGGTGTACCTGCTGCTGGCGGCTGGTTTGTTCGCCGAGGTGGGCTACCTCGGGGTGTGGGACAAGCTCGTCGCCGGTCTCGGCGGGCTCGGGTTGACCCGCCCGTCGGCGACCGGGTTGTGGCATGCCCGGGTCCGGGTCGGCGTCGCCCCGTTACGGGCGCTGTTCGATCTGCTGCGCGGTCCGGCGGCCGGGATCCGCACTGCCGGGGTGTGGTGGTGCGCCCTGGTGGTGACCGCGATCGACGGGACCGTGCTCGACGTGCCCGACTCGTCGGGTAACGCCACGGGTCTGGGTAAGAACCGCAGCCAACACGGCACCGCCGGGTACCCGCAGGTGCGTCTGGTGGCCCTGGTGGCCTGCGGCACGAGGGCCGTCATCGACGCGGTGTTCGGCACCCGCAGCGACGGCGAGACCAGCCACGCGCTGCGGCTGGTCCGCAGCCTGCACACCGGCATGATCGTGTTGCTGGATCGGGGCTTCGACAGCAACACCTTCCTCGCCGCGGTGGCCGGCACCGGCGCGCAGTTCCTCGTCCGGTTGAACGGCAACCGTAAGCCGCCAGTCCTCGCCCGGCACCACGACGGCTCGTACACCTCGATCATCGGCGGCGTGCGGGTCCGGGTCATCGCGTGTGAGATCACCATCTCCACGACCGCCGGGACCCGAACCGGTGTCTACCGGCTGGCTACCACCCTGCTCGATCACCGGCGGTTCCCGGCGTTCGAGGTCGTGAAGCTGTATCACGAGAGATGGGAGGTCGAGTCCGCCTACCTGGAGATCAAATCGACGTTGCTGGGTCGTCGCGTGCTGCGCTCTCCCGTCCCGGCGCTCATCGCCCAGGAGATCTACGCCCTGCTCACGGTCTACCAGGTGATACGGATCGCGATCGCCGACACCGCAGACGCCGCCGGCGGCGTCGATCCGGACCGGGCCGGCTTCACCCTCGCCGTGCAGACAGCCCGAGACCTGATCGTGCAGGCCGCGAACGTCGTCGCCGAGACGACCATCGACCTCATCGGGACCATCGGACGCCACCTGTTGGACAACCTCATGCCCGAACGGCGCCTACGCGTCAGCCCCCGCGCGGTCAAACGACCCCTGTCCCGCTACGCCTACAAGAGCCTCGGCGTCGACCGCAAGAGCTACCTCGCCACCCTCACCATCGACATCCTCGCAGGCCAACCCGCATTGACAGACCAGGCCGATCCTTAACTTCACGGCCTTG
>NZ_JAGPYL010000251.1:0-1445 GCF_018070095.1 Micromonospora sp. U56 | reverse complement strand
CGCGGCTACGAATCCCACGTCCGCGTGCACCTCATCCCCCACCTCGGCGACGTCGTCCTGGACAAACTGCGCCCCCACCACATCGAGGACCTCATCGACAAGATCAAGCAACGCAACGCCGACATCGCCACCGCGAAAGCCAGCCCCGACCCCGACACCCGCGCCAGCGTCCGAGGGATGCGACCCACCGGACCCGCCACCATCTCCCGCATCCGCGCCAGCCTGCGCAAGGCGTTCAACGACGCCCTCGCCCGAGAGGTGGTCAGCGGCGTCACGAACCCCGCCACCCTCGTCAAGACCCCCAACGCTCGGGCCAAACCGATCGTGTGGGAACCGGAACGCGTCGCCAGGTGGAAGGCCACCGGTAAGGTCCCCGCCCGGTCATGGTCTGGACCGACGACCTTCTCATCCAGTTCCTGGACTACGCCGCCGAGCACACCCCGGACCTGCACCCCTGCTGCACCTCATGGCCTACCGCGGACCCCGTCGCGGCGAAGCATGCGGACTCCTCGACGCCGAAGTCCGCGTCGGCAGAGGCGAGGTCAGCATCGTCAACCAGATCGCCACCCACGGCTACGAGACCCGCCAGAAGCGGCTCAAGAGCGACGCCGGCAACCGCGAGGTCATCCTCGACCCCGACACCGTCGCCGTCCTCACCGCATACAAGGCCCGCCGCGCCGCCTGGCGCCTCGCCGCCGGAAAGACTGGCCCGACACGGGACTGTTCTCTGTCCGACCCGACGGCAACCCATGGCACCCCAACGCCGTCACCCAACGCTTCCGCCGCCTCGTCAAACAAGCCCGGCTGCCACCCATCCGACTGCACGACCTGCGCCACGGCGCCGCCACCCTCGCCCTCGACGCCGGCATCGACATCAAAGTCGTCTCCGACCAACTCGGCCACTCCACCACCACACTCACCCGAGACACCTACCAAAGCGTCGTCAAGCGGCTGCACCACGAAGCCGCAACCGCCGTCGCCGACAGAATCAAGAACAAGGGGCGCCGTACCGCCTGAGCGACCGACCTGGGTGATGGGTTGAAATAGCAGATCAGGGCCTGCGGTACTTTCTTCACCAACACCAATCGGTGAACAGGCGAAGTTCCTGCCGCGATGCCGGACGTCTCACATGAGGCGACAACCGATATCCACATTGGAGGCCATGATTCGATGAGTTCCTACACCATCACAATCGCCGCAGAGGATCCCAGCCGAGCGACCACAACCCTGAAGGTCGAGGTAAACGACACCACCCCGCGCATCACCGAACTGGTGGTACGCGCCGGACAGGGGGACGGGCTGACCGCGGGCCAGATCCCCGCGGTCGACCTGGACCTGCTCTTGAGGGCGATCGCGCCCGCCGCCGGCCAGCGGCAGGCGATAGCCACGCCCCCCATCGCCGTACCCGACGAGGCGCCCGCAGCCGGCGCCGTGCCCGTTGACGA
>NZ_JAGPYL010000250.1:0-1455 GCF_018070095.1 Micromonospora sp. U56 | reverse complement strand
CTAGTAGTACTTTGTCACGTTTTGGCCAACCGTAGGTGTTGTCTTCGCCGTGACTCGTTGATTCCTGTGTGGACAGCTTTGAGGTGGCACGCCTTCGTGGTGACCTGGCCGATTTCGCTGAGGACGTGTTCGGGTCTTTGACGCGGGCAGGGTGGCGGGACCGGGCGGTCTCGTATGTGCAAGGCCTGATGCTGGATGGGCGGCGTAAGTCGATCCAGCCGATGGCGGGCCGCCTGGAGGGTGTTCATGATCAGGCGTTGAACCATTTCGTGACGAACAGTCCGTGGGACGTCACGCCGGTGCGGCGGCGGTTGGCGTGTCGGATGGATGCCGTGATCGGGCCGCTGGCGTGGGCGGTGGACGACACGGGTTGGCTCAAGTGTGGATCCGCGTCGCCGGGGGTGGCCCGGCAGTACACCGGCACCGCGGGCAAGGTCACCAACTGTCAGATCGGGGTGAGCGTCAACCTGGTCACCGACACCGCTTCGTGTCCGGCCGACTGGCGACTGTTCCTACCCGCCGCATGGGACCCCTCCTCGCCGGATGCCGGCCCGGACACGGTCCGGCGGCGGGACCGGGCCGGGATTCCCGACGAGGTCGGACATCGGGAAAAATGGCGCCTGGCATTGGACATGATCGACGAGATGACTGGCTGGGGCCTGCGGGCCCCGCTGATCGTTGCCGACGCCGGATACGGCGACGCAGCCGAGTTCCGCTACGGCCTGGCCGAGCGGGGCTTGTCCTATGTGGTGCAGGTGTCGATGCGCGTCGGCGTGTATCCGCAGGAGGCCGTGCGCGCCACGCCGCCCTACCAGGGCGTCGGGAAGTATCCTGAGCCGCGCTACCGGGAACTCGCCACCTCGGTGAAGGACCTGATCCTGGCCGGCGGCCCTGCCCAGGCCCAGCAAATCACCTGGCGCGACGGCTCCCGCCGCCGGGCCGGCAAACCGATCAAGATGCGGTCCCACTTCGTGTTCACTCGCGTGCGGCCCGCCGGGCGGACGCTGCTCGCCGCCCACCGCGGCCGGGACCTCCCCGAAGCGTGGCTGATCGCCGAATGGCCACCCGGGCAGGACGAGCCCACCAAGTACTGGCTGTCGAACCTGCCCGCCACCACCGCCAAACGCACCCTGATCCGATGGGCGAAACTACGCTGGCGTATCGAGCACGACTACCGCGAACTGAAAACCGGCCTCGGCCTCGACCACTACGAAGGCCGCACCTGGCAAGGCTGGCACCACCACGTCACCCTCGTCTCCGCAGCCCACGCCTTCTGCACCCTCCAACGCCTGCACCACCCAAAAGCAGCAGCGCCGGCCTGAGCCTCTACGCAGTCCTCCGCGACCTGCAACATCTCCTCGTCCGCCTCGCCGGCGCCTGCCCCACCTGCAAAACCCGCTTCCCCACCAGACGAAAACCCCTAGACCCCATCCGATCATGACAAAGTACTACTAG
>NZ_JAGPYL010000249.1:0-1465 GCF_018070095.1 Micromonospora sp. U56 | reverse complement strand
GGGGCTCGCGACCCGCGGGCGCCGGGGCGGGCCACCGCCGCCCGGCACGGCGTCGACGTCCGGCTGGTGACCGGGGACGCCCCCGAGGCGCTGCGCGGGCTGCCCGACCCGGACGCCGTCTTCGTCGGCGGCGGCGGCACGGACGTGCTCGCCGCGGTGGCCGAGCGCCGGCCGGACCGGGTGGTGGTCACCCTCGCCGCGCTGGACCGGGTCGCCCCCGCCGTGCACCTGCTGCGCGACGCCGGCTACGCCGTCGAGGGCAGTCAGCTCGCCGCCGCCCGCCTCGCCGACCTACCCGGCGGCTCACTGCGCCTGGCCGCCACCAACCCGGTGGTCGTCCTCACCGGGGAGCGCCGGTGACCAGTCCATCCACCCACCACACCGGACCTTCACGGGGAGCACACGGGCAGCAGACCGCACCACCCGGCGCCGCCCCGACCGGAGCCGACACCGAGCCCGGCTCGGCGGCCACCGCGCTCGGCTCGGCTGGCACCGTGCCCGGCCCGGCTGGCACCGCGCCCGGCCCGGCCGGGGCCACGACCGTTGCGCACGCGAGCCCGACGGTGGGGACCGCGACCGGCCCCGGCACCGTCGGGCTGGTCGCCGCCACCGCCGCCGGGCGGCGGCACGCCCGGACCCTCGCCGACGCCTGGCCGCACGCCCAAGAGGTCCCGGGCGAGACGGTCGCCGACGCGCTGCGGACGGCCTGGGCGCACTGCGATGCGGTGGTGGCGTTCCTGGCCACCGGGGCGGTGGTCCGGATCCTCGCGCCGCTGCTCGGCGACAAGCGCACCGACCCGGCCGTGGTGGTCGTCGACGAGGCCGCGCGGCACGCGGTCGCGCTGCTCGGCGGGCACGCCGGCGGCGCCAACGCCCTCGCCGCCGAGGTGGCCACGCTGCTCGACGCCCGCCCGGTGGTCACCACCGCCACCGACGCCGTCGGCCTGCCCGGCCTGGACACCCTCGGCTGGCCGGTCGAGGGGGCGGTGGCCGCCGTCTCCCGGGCGATCCTCGACGGCGAGCCGGTCCGCCTCGACGCCGACGCCACCTGGCCGCTGCCGCCGCTGCCCGACCACGTGCGCGCCGACGCGCCGGACGGCGGGTACCGGCTGCTGGTCACCGACCGGGTCGTGCCGCTGGACGGGCGGACCGCCGTGCTGCGCCCGCCGTCCCTGGTCGCCGGGATCGGCTCCAGCCGGGGCGTGGCCGCCGTTGAGGTGGCCGGGCTGCTGCGCGGGGCGCTCGCCGGGGCCGGGCTGGCCGAGGCCAGCCTGCGCTGCCTGGCCAGCGTCGACCTCAAGGCCGACGAGGCGGGCATCGTGGACACCGCCCGCGCGCTCGGCGTACCCCTGCGGACCTGGCCGGTGGCGGAGCTGGCCGCCGTCGACGTGCCGCACCCCAGCGAGGTGGTCCGCGCCGCCGTCGGCACCCCCAGCGTCGCGGAGGCCGCGGCGCTGCGCGGCGG
>NZ_JAGPYL010000025.1:0-61534 GCF_018070095.1 Micromonospora sp. U56 | reverse complement strand
CCGGGCCGTGCAGGGTGGCCGCCAGGGCGGCGAGGGTGAGCTTGTCGACCCGCAGCGCGCGGGCGAGGGGGTGCCGGCGCAGCCGCTCGACCAGCGCGGCGTCGCCGAGCAGCAGCCCGGCCTGCGGCCCGCCGAGGAGCTTGTCGCCGCTGGCGGTGACCAGCGCCGCGCCGGCCCGCAGGGTGCTGGCGGCGTCCGGCTCGTCGGGCAGCAGCGGGTCCGCCGCGAGCAGCCCGGAGCCGATGTCGGCCACCACCGGCACGCCGAGGGTGGCCAGCGCGCGGACCGGCACGGCCGAGGTGAAGCCGGTGACCAGGAAGTTCGACGGGTGCACCTTCAGCACGAAGCCCGTCGTCGGGCCGATCGCCGCCGCGTAGTCGGCCAGGGTGGTGCGGTTGGTGGTGCCGACCTCCCGTAGCCGGGCGCCGGTGCTCTCCATCAGGTCGGGCAGGCGGAACCCGTCGCCGATCTCCACCAGTTCGCCCCGGCTCACCACGATCTCCGCGCCGGCGGCCAGGGCGGTGGCGGCGAGCACCAGCGCGGCGGCGCCGTTGTTCACCACGTGCACGGCCGCCGCGTCCGGCACCGCGGCGGCGAGCGCGTCCAGGGCGTCGCGTCCCCGCCGGGCGCGCCGCCCGGTGCGCAGGTCCAGCTCCACGTCCGTGTGCCCGGCGGCGGCGGCGACCGCCTCGACGGCGGCAGCCGACAATGGCGCCCGGCCGAGGTTGGTGTGCAGCACGACGCCGGTGGCGTTGAGCACCGCGCGCGGCACCGGCGCGGGCAGCGCGGCGAGGGCGTCGTCGGGTACCTGTTCGGGGGTGATGTCGCCGCGGCGGGCGCGCTCCTGGGCGCGGCCCACGGCGGCCTTGACCCGGTCGCGGCCGAGGGTGGCGACCGCCGCGGCCAGGCGCGGGTCGGCCAGCAGGGTGTCGGTGCGCGGCACCCGCCGTCGTGGGTCGGCCGGCGCCTCGCCCATGCGCGTCATCTCCCGAGCGGTTTGGCGGAGACGGACGGGAATCGAACCCGCCTGGCCCGGGTCCCGGGCCACACCGGTTTTGAAGACCGGGAGGGGCACCAGCCTCCTGAACGCCTCCGTTGAGGAGTCAACCACAACCCCTCGGCCCGTCGCGCGGCGAGCCTCAGCCTTCGCCGGCCTCCCGGCGGCGCACCCGCTCCCGCTGCGGCACGACCGTGTACTTCGGATCCCGGGCCGAGGCGACGCCACCGTGGAAGATGCCGAACCGGGTGGCCACCGACGCGGCGAGCAGCGCCCCGCCGGAGAGCGCGGAGATCACCCGGCTGCGCCGGCCGACCAGCGCCCCGGCCACCCCGACGGCGGTCAACGCCCGCCCGGCGCGCAGCAGCCGGCCGGCCCGGCCCGTCCGGTACGGCTCACTGAGCAACCCGAGCCGGGTCTCCACCGAGTGCGAGCCGAGCAGTTCCAGCGCCGCGCCGGCCACGGCCATCCGCCGCGCCGGGCCGGCCTGCGCGCACGGCGCGGCGATCAGCCCCACGCCGGCGCCGCTGGCCAGCGCGCTGCCCGCGAAGATGGTCGGCAGTTCCGGGTACGCCTCGTGCCACGACGGCACCGCCGTCCCCGCCAGCAGCACCCCGGTGTACGTGGCCAGGGCCGGCGCGGTGGCGGCGGCGGCCAGCCCGGCGGCCTGCCCGACCGGGGGCAGCACCCGGCGGGCCAGCCCGAGCACCCCCCGCTCGGGGAGCCAGGGCGCCGCCTCGGCGATCGCGGCCACGCCGGCGGCCGGCCCGAAGGCGCTCAGGATCCAGGTGCCCACCGACATCGGCGAGGTCGGCTTCGCGACCCGCAGCATGTGGTGGAAGCGGGACGGCCGCCCCAGGTCGTGGATCAGAAAGTACGCGCTGGCGGTGACCGCGCCCAGCGCCGTGACCCGGCCGGCGCGGCGCAACGCCGGGCGGCCGGTGAGCTGCCCGCCGGCGGCCAGCAGCGACGAGCCGGCGGCCAGGCCCCCGGTGAACAGGTACGCGGCGATGTCCCACCGCCACACCGGCGCCTTGAGGATCGGCCGGCCGTAGTACGAGGTGAAGTCGGCCTCCGGCACGCGCAGCTCCTCGCCGCCGCGCCCCGCCCGCCTGCGGCGACCCCTGCGGTCCACCGGCGCGACGTCGCGCGGCGGGTCCGGGGCGAGGCGCATCTCCGCGGCTTCCGAGTCGGTGCGGCCCGTACCGACGCCGGTACCGCGCGCACGGCCTGCACGGCCGGTGGCCCGGGCGCCGTTCACCGCGCCCCGGTCGGGCGCTGCTGGCCGGGCGGCGTCCACGGCGGCCTGGCCAGGCCCTGTTGTCCGGGCGGCGTCCACGGCGGCCTGGTCACGCCCTGTCGCCCGGCGGGCGTCCACGGCGGCCGGGTCCGGTGCGGGGGCGGGTCCGGACGTCATGGCGCCCGCACCGACCCGCCGCTGGTCGGTGCCCGGACCGCCGGACTCTCCGGCCAACGCCGCCGACGGCTCGGAGCCGGCGGGCCCCACGCCGATCTTGGGCCCGTGGCCGCCCCGGTGGCCGGGGCCGCCGAGGCGGGCCGGTCCCTGCGTCTCCAGCCGGTCGCGGAAGCGACGGAACAGCGAGCCGACGGGCGTGCGGTCCGGACTCACGACGAACCTCCGACGAACGCGGCGACCACGGCCGCCGTCATGGCCAGCGCGGCCAGCCCGGCCCGCTTCCACATCTTCGGCAGATCGCGCGTGGTCACCACCGGGTCCGGCGGCAGGCCGTACACCTCGGGCTCGTCGAGCAGCAGGAAGAACGCACCGTCACCGCCCACGCCGTCGGTGGGGTCGTTGCCGTAGAGCCGCGCCTCCGGCACCCCCCGCTCGTGCAGCTGGGCCACCCGCCGCGCCGCCCGCTCCCGCAGCTCGTCCAGCGGTCCGAACTGGATCGACTCGGTGGGGCAGGCCTGCGCGCAGGCGGGCGTCATGCCCGCGCCGAGACGGTCGTAGCAGAGCGTGCACTTCCACGCCCGGCCGTCCCCCTTACGCTGGTCGATCACCCCGTACGGGCAGGCCGAGATGCAGTAGCCGCAGCCGTTGCAGATGTCCTCCTGGACCACCACCGTGCCGAACTCGGTGCGGAACAGCGAGCCGGTCGGGCAGACGTCCAGGCAGGCGGCGTGGGTGCAGTGCTTGCAGACGTCCGACATCATCAGCCAGCGGAATTCGGTGCGCTCCTCGACGCCGGTGGACCGGCCGGGCGGCTGCGAACCGGGCATGCCGAGGAACTCACCGCCCGCCCGGGTGCCGTTGCCGCGATCGGCGACGGTGGCCGGTGCCGCGGCGCCATCGGTGGCCATCCGGGCGGCGGCGGAGGCCGAGCCCGGCGGCACGCCCGGGTCGGTGCCGGTCGGGTTGCCGGTGCCGGCGGCGACGGCCGCCGAGGACGCGCTGACCGACCCGTCGGTCGGGGTGCCGGCGAACGGCGGGGTGCGGTGCCCGGCCGGGACGGGCTGCTCGATGAAGGCCACGTGCCGCCAGGAGTTGGCGGTCAGCGCGCCGGTGTTGTCGTACGACATGCCGAGCAGGTCGAACCCGGAATCCGGTACCGCGTTCCACTCCTTGCAGGCCACCTCGCACGCCTTGCAGCCGATGCAGACGCTGGTGTCGGTGAAGAAGCCCACCCGCGGACCGGCGTCGACCCAGCCGGCGTCCGGGGCGGGGTCGAGGGGGCCGTAGAGGCTGTTGGCGTCAGGCATCGTCGACATCCTCCCCCTCGGCGGGCGCCGGCGCAGGAGGGTGCACCCCTTCGGTCACCGTGGGCGCCGACCGTCCCGGCACGATCCCGGCCCGCCGCTGGTAGTCGGCGACCAGGTCCCGCAGGGCCGGCCCGGTCGGCCGCCGCCCGGGCCGCACGTCGCAGGTGCCGACCTTGCTCTCCTGGATCAGTACGTTCGGGTCCAGGGTGATGCCGAACAGGTCGTTGGCCGAGTCGCCGGTCACCAGGCCCTCGAAGCCGAAGTGGTACGGCAGCCAGACCTGGTGGATCACCCGGCCGTCCACCCGCAGCGGGGTGAGCCGGTCGGTGACCAGCACCTTCGCCTCGATCACCGCCCGGCCGCTGACCAGGTGCGCCCAGCCCAGATGGGTCAGGCCGGTCTCGCCGGCCAGCTCCGGCGACACCTCGACGAACATCTCCGGCTGCAACTCCGCCAGCGGCCGCACCGTCCGGCTCATCGCGCCGGCCGTGTGGTGCTCGGTCAACCGGCTCACCGTGAACACGTACGGGAAGACCTGGCTGTGCTCCTCGGGCGGGCTCGGGTTCACCGAGTTCACCGGGTGGGCGTAGACCTTCCGGGTCGGGTTGGCCTGCTGACGGTAGAGCGGGTTGCGCAGCGGCGACTCGGCCGGCTCGAAGTGCGTCGGCAGCGGGCCGTCGAGCACCCCACTCGGCGCGTACAGCCAGCCCTTGCCGTCGGGCTGCATGACGAACGGGTCGTCACCGGCGATCCCCGCCGGCCCGGACGCGCCCTCCGGCGGCCGGTACGTCGGCGGTTTGGTCTTCTCGAAGTCCGGCACGTCGTGGCCGGTCCACTCGCCGGCGTCCGGATCCCACCAGACGTAGCGTTTCCGTTCGCTCCACGGGCGGCCCTGCGGGTCGGCCGAGGCACGGTTGTACAGGGTGCGGCGGTTCGCCGGCCAGGCCCACCCCCACTCGGCGGCCACCCAGTCCTGCTCGTGCCGGGACTTCCGCCGGGCGGCCTGGTTGACCCCGTCGGCGTAGACGCCGGTGTAGATCCAGCAGCCGATGGCGGTGGACCCGTCGTCCCTGGCCTCGGCGAACGCGGACAGCGGGCGGCCGGTCGCCACGTCGTACCCGTTGATCTCGCGCAGCACCGCCTCGGCGCTGGGCTCGGCGTGCGGACCGTGCGTGGGATAGTCCCAGGTCAGGTCGAGCAGGGCCCGGTCCCGCGGCTGGTCCGAGTCGGCCAGCTTCTCCCGTAGCCGGCGGCCGAGGTGGTAGAAGAACCACAGCTCGGAGCGGGCATCGCCCGGCGGGTCGAGGGCCTTCTCCCGCCACTGCAACAGCCGCTGCGTCTGGGTGAAGGTGCCCTCCTTCTCCACGTGCGAGGCGGCGGGCAGGAAGAACACCTCGGTGCGGCACTCCTCCGGCACGATCTCGCCGGTGGCGACCTCCGGGCCGTTCTTCCAGAAGGTCGCGCTCTCGATCATGAACAGGTCGCGGACGACCAGCCAGTCGAGGTTGGCCATGCCCAGGCGCTGCGCGCGGCCGTGCGCGGAGCCGACCGCCGGGTTCTGGCCGAGCAGGAAGTAGCCCTTCACCTTGCCGTCGATCATGTTCAGCACCTGCTGGTAGGTGCCGTGGTCGCCGGTCATCCGGGGCAGGTACCCGTAGCAGAAGTCGTTCTCCGGCGTCGCCGCGTCACCCCAGTACGCCTTGAGCAGGCTCGCGCCGAAGGCGCGCGCGTTGCCCCAGAAACCCTTCTGGCCGGGGTGCCGGATGCTGTCGACCCACTGGTCGAAGGTCGGGTGGTCGGCGTGGTGCGGCATCGGCAGGTAGCCGGGGAGCAGGTTGAACAGCGTCGGGATGTCGGTGGAGCCCTGGATGCTGGCGTGCCCGCGCAGCGCCAGGATCCCGCCGCCGGGCCGACCCATGTTGCCCAGCAGGAGCTGGATGATCGCGCCGGTGCGGATGTACTGGACGCCGACGCTGTGCTGGGTCCAGCCCACCGAGTAGATGAGCACCCCGGTGCGCTCCCGGCCGGAGTTCTCCGTCCAGGCGCGGGCCAGTTCCAGGAACTTGTCCTGAGGGATGCCGCAGACCCGTTCCACCATCTCCGGCGTGTAGCGGGCGAAGTGCCGCTTGAGGATCTGGTAGACGCAGCGCGGGTGCTGCAACGTCTCGTCCCGCGGCACCTGACCGGCGACCTGGGCGCCGTGCGACTCGTGGCGCAGCCCGGCCGCGCTGTCCCGCTCCTTGGCGGTGTGCCCACTGCCGGAGGAATCCTCGTGGCCCTCGTACTGCCAGCTGTCCTGCACGTAGCTGCTGGTCTCCGGATCGAACCCGGAGAAGAAGCCGTCACCGTCCTCGGCGTCGACGTACCGCTCGCTGACGATGGTGGCGGCGTTCGTGTACGCCAGCACGTACTCCCGGAAGTCCAGCTCGTTCTCGAGGATGTAGCGCACCACCCCGCCGAGCAGCGCGATGTCGGTGCCCGCGCGGATCGGCAGGTACGTGTCGGCCACGGCGCTGGTCCGGGTGAACCGGGGATCGACGTGGAACACCTTGGCGCCGCGCCGCTTGGCCTCCATCACCCACTGGAAGCCCACCGGGTGGGCCTCGGCCATGTTCGAGCCCTGGATGACGATGACGTCAGCGTTGGCGACGTCCTGCTGGAAGTCCGTCGCACCACCGCGACCGAAGCTGGTCCCCAGACCGGGGACGGTGGCGGAGTGTCAAATCCGCGCCTGGTTCTCGATCTGGAGCGCCCCCATCGCCGTGAACAGCTTCTTGATGAGGTAGTTCTCCTCGTTGTCCAGCGTCGCCCCGCCCAGGCTGGAGATGCCCAACGTCCGGTTGAGCGGCCGGCCCTCGCTGTCGACGTCCTCCCAGGTCTCCTCACGGGCGGCGAGGATCCGGTCGGCGATCATGTCGAGCGCGGTGTCGAGCTCCAGGTCCTCCCACTCGGTGGCGTACGGCCGCCGGTAGCGGACCGTGGTCTGCCGCAAGGGACTGGTCACCAGGCTCTTGCTGGCCGAACCCTTCGGGCAGAGCCGGCCGCGCGAGATCGGACTGTCCGGGTCGCCCTCGATCTGGGTGACCCGACCGTCGGTGACGAACACCCGCTGCCCGCAGCCCACCGCGCAGTACGGGCAGACCGAGCGGGCCATGCTGTCCGCCGTCTCGGTGCGGGCGGTCAGCTCGGCGGAGCGGCCGGACTGCGCGGCGGCACCTCGACCCAGCGGGTCGGTGCCGGTGAGCTGCCGGTAGACCGGCCAGCCCTCGAGGAAGGTACGCACGCCCACGCTCGGCACCTCCTCCCCGACGCCGCGGAAGCTGACCTTCTGAACATAGGGCAGGACGGCAGGGTCCGCGAGGGGAGCCCAGCGATCCCTTCCGCCGCACGAAACAGCGCCGCCCCCGGCCCTGCTGGGTCGGGGGCGGCGCTGGGGTGTCGGTGTGCAGGTCGCCTCTCGGCGAGTGGCACGACGCGGCTCCAGCCGAACGGTATTCCGCGAAGGCAATTTAGGTGAGGCCCGGGGACACTGGACACACCGACACCTGACTCAACAGGCTACCCGCTCCGGGTCTTCCACCGGCCGTCGTGACGCGTGCCACTGCTTGTTCCGTGCGTGGGTCGCGGTGGTCGGTGGGTGGGGTGTGGATGTGCCGCTGGCCGGTACCCCGCTCGGGGGTGCCGGCCAGCGTGTTGGTTCAGGGTGGGTCAGTTGTTCCAGTGCTTGGCGACGAGGTCGGCGGCCTGCTTCTCCCACTGGGCGTAGTGGTCCGGGTAGGCCGAGACCTGCACGGTCTGGGCGGCCTTGGTCAGCGGCATGTCCTGCCAGCCGTCGACCTGCTTCAGACCCTTGAGGAACGCCATCGTGCTGTACTCGGGGTCGGTGATCTGCTCGACGGTGCCCCAACCGCTGGACGGGCGCTGCTGGAACAGGCCCTGCGAGTCGTGGTCGTTACGGGCACCCAGGTGACCCAGGTTCTCCAGCTTCGACTCCTGCAGGGCGGTCGCGATGGCCACCACGGCCGCGCGCTCGTCCATGCCCGACTTCTTCGTCGCTGCGATGATCGCCTTCACGTTGGCGGTCTGCTCGTCGCCGAGGTCGATGTGGGACTGCTTGCCCTGCACACCGTGCGGGATCAGCCTGTCCACGCCGGGCTTGTCGGCCTGCACCACGGCAACCGCCTTGGCGTCCACGGCCGGGGCGGCGTGGGCCTCGGTGACCGGGCCGGCGAAGACGCCACCGGCGAAGGCCAGACCAGCAATACCCAGAACGCTCTTACGCAGAATGGTGGTGTTCATCAGAGTGGCTCCATTCGGGGGTCGGCGACGTGTCCAAGGGGGGTCGGACACGCGCAAGCACCACGACGGCGCTCAAAAGATCAAAGGGGAAAGTCTTCGCCCCGGCAGGCTTCGCGAGCGGGGGGCTCACGGCGCCGGGTCCACGACCGGCGGCCCACCATCATTCCGGGGGCCCATCCCCGGGCCGGCCACGCGTTCGGGCCAGGCCAGCGGGGGTGCTGCTGCGATCGTCAGGTGATGTAACGACCCGGGGCCCGTCATCATTCCGGTGCCCGGGCACCCCGGGCGGCCCACGTGATCGGGCCAGGCCAACGGGGGTGCTGCTGCGATCGTCCAGGTGATGTAACGACCCCCGCCCGGCCACCATTCCACCGCCAGCATGCCGCCGGTCACGGGACGACCCGCCACTCGCCGACCAGACCCGGACATCCGGGCACGCCCAGCCGAGCCGGCAACCGGACATCCGGAACGCGAAGGCCAGCCCGGCGCGCGACAACCGGCACGCCGATCCGGCCGGAACCGGACATCCCGGCACGGCGAGCGACCGGAACGGGCGAACCCCGCGCCTTGCCGCCCCTCAGTCCGCGGCCGCCCGCACTCACGGCACCGGCACCGGGCCACCCCGCGAGGGGCACGGTTTGCGGCCTGTCGCGCGATCTCGCGCCCAGGTCCCCCGCGACACACCGCAAATCGCGGAGGCGACGACGGGCAGGGCCGGGGCGGCTCGCGTACTCGGGCAGGGGTGGCCGGGCGGCGCGGACCATGCGGGACGGGCGGGTCAGGAGGCGCGGGCACGGACCGTGCGGGACGAACGCGTCAGGAAGGTGCGGGCGCGGATCTTGGCCGCGTACCCGGCGGGCACCGACCGGGCGGCCAGCCCGAGGCGGTCGAGGCCGGCCTGCGTCGGCGGGTGTGATCGGTGCCGGAGACGGGCGTGATCGGCCGCAGCGGGGGGTGGTGGGAGCGGGGGCGCGGGACGGGAGAAATGGGCGGGGAGCGGAATGCGGGCGGCCTGGTCGGCTGCGCAAGGCGGAGTCGGCGTTACCCTGACACCATGCAGGCCGTCGTCAGCACCGCGCCCCACCTGGCCCGCCCGGGCCGTCCCGCCGTGGTGGCGCGCACCCTGGCGGAGCTGGCCGGGCCCACCCGGGGGGTGGTGGAGCTGCCGGTGCGGTTGATGTGGAACGCCGACCGGACGTTCGACCTGGGTGACCCGGACCAGTTGCTGTGGATGTACGAGAACGTGCTGCGGGAGACCACCCGCGCCGAGGACCTGCGGCACCTGATCAACGGCCGGACGTTGCGGCGGGTGTGGCGGCGGTTGAACCTGCCGCGGGGCGTCCGGCAGGCGTGGGAGAGTCGGCACCGGGGTCTGCGTACCGCGTGAGCGGCCCTCACCTGCACGAGTTCTACCGGGAGGTCGCCCGGGTGGCGCTCACGGCGGCCGGGCCGCACCGGTTCGTGCTCGGCGGCGGGGTGGCCTGGGCCGCGCACGGGCTGGTCACCCGCCCCACCGAGGACGTCGACCTGTTCGCCGACGTGGAGGGCGCGGCGGCGGCCGCCGCCGCGGAGGTGCGGGCGGCGCTGGAGCGCGCCGGGTTCGAGGTGGCCGACGCCGACCCGGACAGCGACCTGGGCGAGCTGTTCGACGGCTTCGACCGGGACATGAAGGATTTCGTGGTCACCCGCGGCCCGAGGCGGATCCGGCTGAGCCTCGCCCGGCTCGACCGGTACCGCTCCCCCGTGGTGATGGACTTCGGCCCGGTGATGGACGTCCGGGACCTGGTGGCGAACAAGACCGCCGCGCTGGTCAACCGGCGCGAGGTCCGCGACTACATCGACGTGTCGGCGGCGCTGGACCACTACCCGGTGGCCGAGCTGCTGGCGCTGGCCCGGCAGGTCGATCCGGCGCTGGACGACGACGACGTCCGGGAGGCGGGCCGCTACCTGGACCGGGTGCCGGACCAGCGGTTCACCCGCTACGGCCTGGACGACGCGCGGATCGCCGAGGTCCGTCGCCGGCTGGCCGCCTGGCCCCGCTGACCGCCGCGACGGCCAGCTGGGCGCGTTGCGCTCACTTGGTGAAGCGGCCGCCGGTCACGCCGAGGATCTCACCGGTGACGTAGCTGGACTCCTGCGAGGCGAAGAAGACGTACGTGGGGGCGAGTTCCGCCGGCTGGCCGGGGCGTCCCATCGGGGTGTCCGTGCCGAACTGCTTGACCTTCTCCTGCGGCATGGTGGCCGGGATGAGCGGCGTCCAGATCGGGCCGGGGGCCACCGCGTTGACCCGGACGCCCTTCTCGGCCAGCTGCGCCGCGAGCCCCTTGGTGAAGTTGGCGATCCCCGCCTTGGTGGTGGCGTAGTCGAGCAGCTGCGGTGACGGGTCGAAGGCCTGGATCGACGTGGTGTTGATGATCGTGGCGCCGTCGTCCATGTGCGGGATCGCCTCCTGGCACAGCCAGAACATGGCGTACAGGTTGGTCTTCAGGACCCGGTCGAACTGGGCGGTGCTGATGCCGGCGATGCCGTCGTCCTGGGACATCTGGTAGGCGGCGTTGTTCACCAGGATGTCGATGCCGCCCAGGTCGGCCAGGGTCCGCTTCACCAGCTCCCGGCAGTGGCCCTCGTCGGTGAGGTCGGTGCGCACCGCCACGCCCCGGCGGCCGGCCTCCTCGACCAGCCGCACCGTCTCCCGGGCGTCGGCGTCCTCCTCCTCGCTCAGGTAGGAGATGACCACGTCGGCGCCCTCGCGGGCGAAGGCGATCGCCACCGCGCGGCCGATGCCAGAGTCACCGCCGGTGATCAGGGCCCGCTTGCCGGTCAGCCGGTCGCTGCCCCGGTACGACTCCTCGCCGTGGTCGGGCTTCGGGCCCATCTCGCCGGTGGAGCCGGGCGCGGACTGCTGCTGGGCGGGCTGGCCCTGCTGCTGGCCGTACTGCTCGGTGGGGTCCTGCTGGGTGTACTGGTCCTCGCTCACCGGTGCTCCTCGGGGTAGTTCGTCCGGCCTTCTGCTCGTCTGCCCTACCCGGCGGGCCGGGCCGGAAACGACGGCGACCGCCGCCCGGACGACCTCGGTGTTACGCCACGATGGCCGGCGGCGCTGGTGGGGTGGAACACCTCGAGCCACTGTGGCGGGAGTGACAGCGGCTCGTTATGGTGCGCAACGGTGCCCACGAGGCGCCTCACCCCCATTGGAAGGGCACCGCATGACCTCCTCCTCCGGCGCCTCGCGGCGCCAGGTGCTGGCCGTCGCCGCCGCCGCGGCGACCACCCCCCTGATCGCCGGCGCCCCCGCCCGGGCCGCAGAGGCGACGGGACCGAAGACCTGGGACCTGACCGTGCTCGGCACGTCGGACACCCACGGCAACGTCTACAACTGGGATTACTACAAGGACGCCGAGTACGACGACAGCAGGCACAACGATGTCGGCGTCGCCAAGCTGGCCACCCTGGTCAACCAGATCCGCGCCGAGCGCAAGGGCAAGCCGACCCTGGTCCTCGACGCCGGAGACACCATCCAGGGCACGCCGCTGGCCACCTACTACGCCAAGCAGGAGCCGATCACCACCAGCGGTGAGACGCACCCGATGGCGAACGCCATGAACATCCTGAAGTACGACGCCGTGACGCTGGGCAACCACGAGTTCAACTACGGCCTGCCGCTGCTGGCCACCTGGATCTCGCAGCTGGGCTTCCCGGCGCTCGCCGCCAACGCGGTCAACGCGGCCACCGGCAAGCCGGCCTACCTGCCGTACGTGATCAAGAAGGTCCGCCTCGGCGGCTGGGACTCCCCGACCATCAACATCGGCATCCTCGGCCTCACCAACCCGGGCGTGGCCATCTGGGACAAGGGCAACGTCGAGGGCAAGCTGGTCTTCCCGGGCATGGTCGAGACCGCCGCCAAGTGGGTGCCGAACATGCGCGAGCGCGGCGCCGACCTGGTCATCATCTCGGCGCACGGCGGCGACAGCGGCACCTCCAGCTACGGCCCGGAGCTGCCGAACGAGAATCCCGTCACGCTGATCGCCCAGCAGGTCCCCGGCATCGACGCGATCCTCTTCGGCCACGCCCACGCCGAGGTGGTGGAGAAGTTCGTCACCAACACGGCCACCGGCGCGCAGGTACTCACCGCCGAGCCGTCGAAGTGGGGCCAGCGGTTGACCCGGATGGACTTCACCGTCCAGAAGGTGCGCGGCACCTGGAAGGTCGTCACCAAGCGCGCCACCATGCTCAACACCAACACGGTGGTGGAGGACCCGGCGGTGCTCGCGGCCGTGCGCGGCCAGCACGACAAGACCGTCGACTACGTCAACACGGTCGTCGCCCAGTCCTCCGAGGAGCTGTCGGCCGCCGAGTCGCGGTACAGGGACACTCCGATCCTGGACTTCATCAACCACGTCCAGACCGAGGTCGTCACCGCGGCGCTGGCCGCCACGTCGTACGCGTCGCTGCCGGTGCTGTCGATCGCCGCCCCGTTCAGCCGCACCGCGGTCTTCCCGCAGGGCGACGTGCGGATCCGCGACGTGGCCGGCCTCTACGTCTTCGACAACACCCTCGAGGCCGTGGTGCTCACCGGCGCCGAGGTGAAGGCGTACCTGGAGTTCTCGGCGAAGTACTTCGTCACCCTGCCGGTGGGCGCGGCCGTCGACCCGGCCACCATCAGCGACCCGGCCGTGCCGGACTACAACTACGACGTGATCTCGGGCGTCGACTACGACATCGACATCAGTAAGCCGGTCGGCCAGCGGATCACCCGCCTGGTGCTGGCCGGCACCGACACCCCGGTGGCCGACACCGCGCAGTTCGTGATCGCGGTGAACAACTACCGGCGCAGCGGTGGCGGCAACTTCCCCGGCATCGTCAAGACCCAGGTCTACAACGAGCAGCAGGAGATCCGCCAGCTGCTGATCGACTGGGCGCAGGCGAAGGGCACCATCGACCCGGTCGACTTCTACGTCCCGAACTGGAAGCTGGTGCGCGAGGGCGTGCCGGTCTTCTGAGCCGTACCACCGACACACGCCGACGGGCCGCGGGGCTCGACCCCCGCGGCCCGTCCGCGTCCGGTGCCGCCTCGCCGGTCGCGGTCAGCCGCCCGGCCCGACCCGGAGGTGCCACTCGTCGTCGTTGGTCGACTCGGGTCGGTCGCGGCGCGGATCGGTCTCGGTGAGCTCCACCCGCTCCTCGGGGCGGACCGCCGGCGGCAGATCGCCGAAGCGCACGTGGCGGAGGAAGGCGTACTCCTCGTCGTCGAACGAGGTGGGCTGTGGGTCGGTCATGCCCGCATTGTGCCGCCGCCGGTCCAGCACCGCCGTCGCATCAACGACGCCCGCGCGGGTCAGCGCGCCGGCGACGAGGTGGGGACACCTGCGCGCGGTACGGATGACCGCTCCGGGGATGCTCGGACAGCTGGAGGTCCAGGGCTGGGCGGTGGTCGTGCCCTGACCGGGGGGTGTCAGCCGGATCGGGTGGTCATCGACTCGGCGGGGGCCGACGGCGTGCGCTGCCGTACCGGCGGGAGGCGGTCCAGCAGCGCCAGACCGGCCCGCACGGGGGCCCGGGTCAGCGTCTGGTCGAAGCTGGCCCGGCCCTGGCAGAACCGGACGAACATCCCCCAGCCGGCTGGCGTCGCCAGCAGGGCGTGGAAGACGTCGGGCCGGCGTTCGAACACCTCCAGCAGCCGGTGCCCGGCCCGCATCGACGGGACCAGCTGCTCGGTCACGTCCCGCTCGTAGCCGGCCAGGTCACCGGCGGCGACCGCCGCGCCGGCCAGTGCCCCGGAGCGCAGCGCGTAACTGATCCCCTCCCGGCTCCACGGCTCCAGCAGGCCGGCCGCGTCGCCGGCGACCAGCACCCGGCCGTGCCGCAACGGCGACCCCGCCGCCCGGCAGCGGGTCAGGTGCCCGGAGTCGTGCTCGGCCTCCACCCCGGACAGCCCGAGCCGGTCGACGAAGCGGCGCAGGTAATCGCGGGTCCGCTCCCCCTCGCCGCGGGCGGCGATCACCCCCACCGTCAGGCTCGACCCCTTGGGAAACACCCAGGCGTACGAGCCGGGCACCGCTCCCCAGTCGAGCAGCAGCCGGCCGCGCCAGCGCCGCTGCTCGGCCGGCGGCACCGGCAGCTCCCGCTCCAGACCCAGGTCCACCTGGCGGAAACGGACACCCACGTGCCGGGAGGCGACCCCCGAGGAACCGTCCGCCCCGACCACCGTCCGGGCGTGCACGGTCTGGCCGTCGGCCAGCCGTACCCGTACCCCGTCGGGGTCCTGGTCGATGCCGCGCACCGCGACGCCCTCGCGCAGCTCGGCCCCGGCGGCGACCGCGGCCGCGCGCAGCCGGTCGTCGAACTCGTCCCGGCGGACCATGGCCACCAGCGGGGTGCGGTGCCGGCGGGTGAAGGCGCGTCGCCCGTCCCGGGTGAAGGTCACCCGGTCGACCCGGTCGTGCGCGGGCACCTCGATGCGGCCGGCGACCGCCGTCAGCGAGGTGCCGATCAGGCCGCCGCCACACGTCTTGTACCGGGGGTGCACGGCCCGGTCCAGCACCAGCGTGCGCACCCCCGCGCCGGCCGCGGCGTGGGCGGCGGAGAGCCCGGCGGGGCCCGCGCCGACGACGACGAGATCCCAGGTGATCACGGGCTCCAGCCTAGGGCACCCCGGCGCGGCCGGCCGCTCACGACCGACCGATCGGGTGGGCATTGTCGGTCACCCGGCGGGTAAGCCGCGGTACCCAGACCGCCCGTGCGACGGGCGGGTCACGGCAAGGAGGTCACCATGCAGCAGGTACGTCTGTCGGAGGCCGAGGTACGGGTGTACGACGCGGTCGCCACGCTGGAGGCGCGCGGCCAGGTGCCGTACCCCGACTCGATCGCCCAGGAGGCGGGGATGGCGGAGGAGGAGGTGCACGGGCCGTTGCACCTGCTCACCGAGAAGGACCTGCTGCACCGGGAGGACTCCCCGATGGCCGGGCTGGACTTCGGCCCACGGTGGTGTGCCCGCCAGATGGCGTAACCGGTTTGCCCGTCGGGGCGCCGGGTAGCGGTCGGTCATGGAAGCGGGTAGCGGTCGGTCATGGATGATCGACGGGCCGCCGTGACGGACGCGGGTGACCGACGCCGTTGGCAGGCCCTCGGGGTCGGGCTGGTCGCGGCGTTCATGACGCTGCTGGACGTCAGCATCGTCAACGTGGCCGTCCCGTCGATGGACCGGGCGCTGCACGCGAGCCCGAGCGACCTGCAGTGGGTGCTCTCCGGGTACGCGCTGACGTTCGGGCTGATCCTGGTGCCCGCCGGTCGGTTCGGCGACGCCCGCGGGCGACGTACCGCCTTCGTGGTGGGCGTCGCCCTCTTCACACTCACCAGCGCCCTCGCCGGCCTGTCCACCTCGCCCGCCTGGCTGGTCACCACCCGGCTGCTCCAGGGCGCCGCCGCCGGGGTGGTCAACCCCCAGGTGACCGGCCTGATCCAGCAGCTGTTCCGGGGCGCCGAACGAGGTCGGGCCTTCGGTCTGCTCGGCGCGACCATCGGCATCTCCACCGCGGTCGGCCCGCTGCTGGGCGGGTTGCTCATCCAGCTCGGCGGCGAGGAGCACGGCTGGCGTTGGGTGTTCTTCGTCAACGTGCCGGTGGGCATCCTCGCCGTGGTGCTCGGCTGGCGGCTGCTGCCCGCCCGACCGACCGGGCAACCCGACCGGCACCGACTGGACCCGGTGGGTGTGCTGCTGCTCGGCGTCGGCGTGCTGCTCCTGCTGCTGCCGCTGGTGCAACGCGAGCAGTGGCAGAGCCCGTGGAAGTGGGCGCTCGTCCCGGCCGGCCTGGCGGTCCTGGTCGGCTTCGGCCTCTGGGAGCGCCGGTACGCCCGCCACCAGACACCCCTGTTCGACCTGCGGCTGTTCCGGCTGCGCTCGTACACCCTCGGCGCGTTGATAGCGCTGGTGTACTTCGGCGGGTTCACCGCCATCTTCTTCATCTTCACGCTCTACCTGCAGAACGGCCTCGGCTACAGCGCGCTGATCGCCGGCCTGGCGATCACGCCGTTCGCCCTCGGCTCCGCACTCGCCTCGACGCTCGGCGGCCGGATCGTCAACCGCTTCGGCCGCCCACTGGTCGGCATCGGGCTGGTCGTCGTGGTGATCGGCCTCGGCACGGTGGTGCTCGTGCTGCGCGGCTCGCCGCAGCACTCCGTACCGCTGCTGACCGCGGTGCCGCTGCTGGTGGCCGGGCTGGGCAGCGGGCTGGTCATCACGCCGAACCAGACCCTCACCCTGTCCCAGGTGCCGGTGCCGCAGGCGGGCAGCGCGGCCGGGATGCTCCAGACCGGCCAGCGGATCGGCTCGGCGGCCGGGATCGCGGCGGTCGGGGCGATGTTCTTCTCCTCGCTCGCGAGCACGGGCGGGGACTGGGCCGCGGCGTTCCGGCATTCGTTGTTGCTGGCGGCGGGGGTGGTCGTGCTGGCGTTGGTGGCGGCGGGGGTGGACATCTGGGTGGGGCATCGGCGGGGGTGATCCCGCTCCGCCCGGGGTGATCTTCGGTCCGCCGGCTGGTCGGTGGATTCCGCTCCGCCGGCTGGTCGGTGGATTTCGCCCCGCCGGCTGGTCGGTGGTGGGGTGTGGCCCGCACCCCCACACCCGTGGACCGCCCGCCGTTGCCGACCGCGCCGCGCTCCGCCGACCACCCCGTTGATCATGAAGGTGGCAGGCAGTGGACCCACCGCCGCCGCCAACGTCATGATCAACGGGGTGGTCGGGTCTGGCCCGGGGCGATCTTGGACAGTTGTCGTTCCGACGAAACGGTAAGTGTCCAAGATCCGGCCGGACAGGGGTGGGTTCCCCGGCGGATATGCCGCTGGCCGGCACCCCGCTCAGGGGTGCCGGCCAGCGTGTCGTTCAGGGGCGATCAGCAGTCGTTGAGGTGCGGTCAGTTCCAGTGCTTGGCGACCAGGTCGGCGGCCTGCTTCTCCCACTGGGCGTAGTGGTCCGGGTAGGCCGAGACCTGCACGGTCTGCGCGGCCTCGGTCAGCGGCATGTCCTGCCAGCCGTCGACCTGCTTCAGACCCTTCAGGAACGCCATCGTGCTGTACTCGGGGTCGGTGATCTGCTCAACGGTGCCCCAACCGCTGGACGGGCGCTGCTGGAACAGGCCCTGCGAGTCGTGGTCGTTACGGGCACCCAGGTGACCCAGGTTCTCCAGCTTCGACTCCTGCAGCGCGGTCGCGATCGCCACCACCGCGGCCCGCTCGTCCATGCCCGACTTCTTCGTCGCCGCGATGATCGCCTTCACGCTCGCGGTCTGCTCATCGCCCAGGTCGATGCGCGACTGCTTGCCCTGCACACCGTGCGGGATCAGCCTGTCCACGCCGGGCTTGTCGGCCTGCACCACGGCAACCGCCTTGGCGTCCACGGCCGGGGCGGCGTGGGCCTCGGTGACCGGGCCGGCGAAGACGCCACCGGCGAAGGCCAGACCAGCGATACCCAGAACGCTCTTACGCAGAATGGTGGTGTTCATCAGAGTGGCTCCATTCGGGGGTCGGCACCCAGGCTCGATGGGGGTCGAGCGGGCGCAAGCACCACGACGGCGCTCAAAGATCAGGGGAAAGTCTTCGCCCGGCAGGCTTCGCGAGCGGGGGGCTCGGGTGCCGGGTCCATGTGTAACGACCGGCGGCCCACCATCATTCCGGGGGCCCGCATCCCCGGGCGACCCACGTGATGGGGCCGGGCCAGCGGGGGTGCTGCTGCGATCGTCCAGGTGATGTAACGACCCGGGGCCCGTCATCATTCCGGTGCCCGGGCACCCCGGGCGGCCCACGTGATCGGGCCAGGCCAACGGGGGGTGCTGCGATCGTCCAGGTGATGTAACGACCCCCGCCCGGCCACCATTCCACCGCCAGAACGCCCCGAGCACCCGACTCCCGGAGCGATTCGCGCAAAACCGGACGCCCATGCAGCCGAATATCGGACGCGCGGGGCGGTGAGGATCGGCCACCGTAGGGACCTCGGACACGGCGCGATCCCGACATCGGGCACACACCCCAGTGGCCGGCCCGGATTTCATCCCGACCGCCCACAACCGGGCGGCCGCACCCTCTCCCCGGACGAGCGGAACACCGTGGCCTGTCTCCAGAGGCGGGAGACGACCATGACGTTCCACGGGTCGGCGGCGGGAGAGTGGTGGCCGGCGTCGAACACCACCATGCAGCGGATTTGTCGGTGCCGGCGGGTAAGCGGACGTGACTCGACCAATCGGTCCACAAAGGATGTCGTTAACAAGGTGATCGTCGGACGGAAAAGCGAAACACAATGGAAGGACTGGCGAACAGTCGCCGCAGGGGGCAGCGGGAACGCGGCGGGTACCGGTAAACACATAGACCATGACCAACACCCTCGACCGCCGCACCCTCCTGCGTATGGCCGGCGCATCCGCCGGCACGGCTGTCCTCGCCGGCGCCACCCTTGCCGGCGCCGGTGCCGCCCACGCCGCCGGTGGCGCCTTCCTGCACGGTGTCGCCTCGGGCGATCCGCTGCCGGACGGCATCCTGCTCTGGACCCGGATCACCCCGACCCCCGACGCGACGCCCGGCTCCGGCGTGGGCCCCGATGTGGAGGTGAGCTGGCAGGTCGCCACCGACCCCGACTTCGTCACGGTGACCGCACAGGGCCAGTTGACGACCGGTACCGCCCGCGACCACACAGTGAAGGTGGCGGTCAGCGGTCTGGCGCCGGCGACGACGTACTGGTACCGGTTCGGGTACGCCGGCGGATGGTCGCCGACGGGCCGGACCATGACCGCCCCGCCCACCGACGCGGCCATCGACCGGTTGCGGCTGGGCGTGGTGTCCTGCGCGAACTGGGAGGCCGGCTACTTCGCGGCGTACCGGCGGCTGGCCGACCGGGGCGATCTGAACCTGGTGGTGCACCTCGGCGACTACCTCTACGAGTACGGCACCGGCCAGTTCGACGCGGCGGGCACGGTGGTGCGCAAGGTCGAGCCGGCGCACGAGGTGCTGACCCTGGCGGACTATCGGATCCGGCACGGGCTCTACAAGTCCGACCCGGACCTGGTGGCGCTGCACGCCGCGCTGCCCTGGGTGATCACCTGGGACGACCACGAGGTGGCCAACGACGCCTGGTCGGGTGGGGCGGAGAACCACACCCCGGCCACGGAGGGCGCCTGGGCGGACCGGGTGGCCGCCGCGCGGCGGGCGTACCAGGAGTGGATGCCGGTGCGGATGGGCGAGGACGGCGCGATCTACCGGCGGTTCCGGTACGGGCAGCTCGCCGAGCTGTCCATGCTGGACCTGCGGACGTACCGCTCGCAGCAGGCCTCGGGCACGGCGGTGGACGACCCAGGTCGCACCGTCACCGGCGACGCCCAGATGACCTGGCTCAAGGCCGGCCTGGCCGCGTCGACGGCGCGCTGGAAGCTGGTCGGCAATCCGGTGATGATGGCGCGGGTCGACGTCGGCTCGCTGCCGGCGTGGCTGCTCGGGCCGCTCGGCACGCTGCTCGGCATCCCGCAGAACGGCGCGGTGCTCAACGCCGACCAGTGGGACGGCTACAACGCCGACCGCAACGAGCTGGTCGACCACCTGCGGGCGACCGGGACCCGCGACGTCGTCTTCCTCACCGGTGACATCCACACGTCGTGGGCGAACGAGGTGACCACGAAGTCGACGGGGTTGTCCAACCCGGCCGCCGCGGAGTTCGTGGTGCCGTCGGTGACCAGCGACAACGTCAACGACTTCCTCAGGCTGCCGGCCGGCAATCCGCTGAGCGCCCTCGGCGCCGGGCTGATCCGGTCGACGAATCCGCACGTCAAGTGGACGGAGCTGGACGGGCACGGGTACGGGGTGCTGGAGGTGACGCCGCAGCACTGCCGGATGGACTGGTACCACCTGACCGACCGGACCCGGGCCGGCAGCGCGAGCCGGTGGGTGGCCGGGTTCTCGGTGGGCGCGGGGTCGGCGAAGCTGCGCCGGGAGACCGCCCCGACGCTCTGAGCCGGGGGTACGCCCGCGAACGACGACCGGCCGGCCCCCGTGACGGGGACCGGCCGGTCGTGCTGCTCGTTCAGAAGGTCACCAGAGCTGCTGGACGATGTCCGCAGCCTGCTCCTCCCACTGCGCGTACGCGTACGGGAAGGCCGAGATCTGGACGGTCTGCGCCGCGGTGGTCAGCGGCAGGTCCTCCCAGCCGTGCACGTTCTTCAGTGCCTCGAAGAACGCCCGCGATGAGTACTCGGGGTCGGTGATCTCCTCCGGCGTGCCCCAACCCGACGACGGGCGCTGCTGGAACAGCCCCTGCGAGTCGTGGTCGTTGTACGCGCCGAGGTGCCCCAGGTTGTAGAGCTTCGACTCCTGCAGCGAGGTGGCGATGCCGATCACCGCGCCGCGCTCTCCCACGCCGGTCTTCTTGGCCGTCTTGACGATGGCCTTGGCGTTGGCGAGCTGGTCGTCGTCCAGTGGGATGCGGGACTGCGCGCCCTCCACGCCGTGCGGGATGAGCTTGTCCTTGCCCGGCTTGCCGGTCGGGACCTTGCCGGTCGCGCTGCCGGTGGTCAGGCCCGACTCGACCGTGGCGCCCTGCCGGCTCTTGCCGGTGGCGAGGTCGATGGCGGCCACGGCCCCGGCGTGTGGTCCGCTGGTGACGGGGGCGGCCACAGCGGCGGGTCCGAACGCCAGGGCGCCGAGACAGGCGACGCCGGCGACCTTCAGTGTGGTGATGCGGTTCTTCGCGATGGCGGGGAGCCATCGAGTGAAGTCGGCCCTCACGATGGTTGCCCTTTCGTCGTGTCGACGCGCTCGCTCAGTGAGCGCCCCTCGGGGGAACTACCTGGCCCGCCGGGGTTTGCCTGCCGGCGGTTCTGGGGACACAACCAGGTTCACCTGTCGGGCATTCCGGAAATGCCAGGACCCCCGGGGGCTGCGGCGCGGGTCACCCCGAGGATCGGACGGCAGGGACAGAACCAGACGCCAGCCGCGTGCGCGTCGAACCGGACGTCAGGCGCGGGGCGCGCCGAACCGGACGAGGACGTGCCAGAGCTGTTTGAGGTGCTGGAGGGTGTCGGCGGTCGGTCCCCGGTCCGCCCAGCGCTGCAGCTCGCGGACCACCGAGGCCGCCGCCCGGCCGATCAGCGCGGCGTCGATTGGCGCTCCCGGCGTACCGAACTCGGCGTGCACCCGGGCGGCCAGCACCGGGATGGCCGGTCCCCGGAAGTCCGGGTCGACGTCCTCGACGGGTAGCGCGAAGCCGGGGTGGAAGAGCAGTTCGATGCCGCACCGGTGGGCGATCCGGGCCAGTACGCGCCCGGTGTCCGTGTCGTGGAACGAGGGGTCGACGACGATGGCCTCGACGTCCCGGGCCAGTTCGACGCCACCGTGGACCTGCGCCTCGACGTAGTCGTCCAGGGCGCGGCCGGCGGACCCGGGCGTCCACGCCTGCCGCTCCCGCCGGCGCAGCAGCGTCGCGACGAGGCGCGCGGTGTCCATGCCGGCGACGCCCAGGCTGACACCGATGCCGGCGGTCACCTCCAGCAGGGCGGCCAGCACCGGCTCCGCGACGTCGACCGTGCCGAAGTCCTTCGGCCCCAGGTGGCTGTCGCCGAAGCAGAGCGTGGTCCGGGCCAGCACCTCGGGACGCAGCCGCAGGTGGCAGGAGCCGAAGCGGGGGCAGGCGCCGTCGGGGTGGTCGAGCAGGTTCAACCCGCCGTAGACCGGTCGCTCGGCGGGGCCTACGCCGGGGGCCTGGTACGCACGGCCGAACATCGCCTCCTCCCAGCGGTCCCGGTCCCCGCCCGGGTACGCGGTGAGCCCGCCGTTGGAGATGCCGGTGAGGAACTGGCTGCGGTAGCTCCCCTCCTCGGCGAGCACCTCGGCCACGGTGCGACCGTCGGCGATCAGCCGGTCGGGGTGGAAGTTGACCGTCAGCCCTCCCCCGGCGGTGATCGCGGCGATCAACTGCTCGGGGTGGTGGCCGGCGCCGGACCCGGCGAGGTGCCGGGCGATGGTGGCCAGCGCGGTCGAGCGGTCCCGCAGCGCGACGGTGCGCACGTGGCGCAGCGCGGCGGACTGCGCCGGGGTGAGGACGACGGGGCGGGTGGCGGCCGGCATGGGCAGCAGTATCGGCGGCGAACCGCGGCCAGTCGACCCGTTTCCGGCCGGCGTCAGCGCTCGCGATCGGTGCCGAAGCCGTCGAGGGTGGCGCGGTCGTCGAGGTCCCGCAGCTCCTCGAAGAGGGTGAGCTGCAACCCGGCCGGCGCGTCGAGGCGTGAGTTGAGCGAGTGCCAGGGCGTCACGGTGGGCGGGGCGATCTCGGTCGCGCCGGCGGCCACCAGCCGGGCGGTGGCGGCCGGCGCGTCGTCCACCTCGAACGCCACCCGGATCTGCGGAGCCACCTGCCGGCCCACCTCGACCTCGTCGATCATGCGCTTCTGGGCCGGGTTGGCGATTTCGAGGGTGGCCCGGCCGGCGTCGAGGATCACCACGCGGGCGTCGCCGGCACCGGAGAACGCGGCCTGCTCCGGCAGGCCCAGGGCGTCGCGGAAGAAGGCGACCGCGGCGTCGTAGTCCTCGGCCTCCACCACCAGGCGCAGCTGTCGTACGGTCGGCGGTCGGTCCTCGGTGCTCACCCGGTCGATCCTAGAACCGCGGCTGTCCGGTCGTCGGCAGGGCCGGCCGCGGTTTTGTGACGGTCCACCCGGGACACAGCGGCAGGTTCGGCGGCAGCGGACGGGGGCGGACCGGCGGGCACCGGGCGTCCTTCGGCGTTGGGCGGTGCCGGGGTGCGGGCTAGAGTGGGGCGCGCGGCGACCGGAAGGCGATGAGGGTGACTGCAAGCGCGGTGGTCGACCAGCTGCACCTGGGTGACCACGTCTGCTGGGTGGACGACGACGAGACCGGCAGCCTGCACGCCGCCGGCCGCTTCGTCGCCAGCGGTCTCCGCCTCGGTCACAAGGTCGTCTGGTTCACCGACGGGGTTTCCCCGGCCGCCGTCCGGGCCCACCTCGACGGTGCGGGCGTGCCCACGGAGGCCGCGCTGGCCGGCGGCCAGCTACGGATCGCACCGGCGGTGGAGAGCTACATCGCCGGGGGTCGGTTCACTCCGGACGAGATGATCGGCAACCTCACCACCGAGATCCTGCGGGCCCGGCGCGAGGACCGGGCGGGGGTACGCGTCGTCGGCGACATGGGCTGGGCGATCCGCCAGGGCATCTCCGTCGCCGACCTGGTCCGGTACGAGGCCGAGGTCAACCGGCTCTTCCTCGACGGCGAGGCCGCCGCGATGTGCCTGTACGACCGGCGGCTCTTCCCCGCCGAGTACCTGCTGCCGGCCACCGCCGCCCACCCCGCCACCGTGGGACGCAACGCCGGCCGGGCCTGGGCGCCGATGCTGCGGGCGTACCGGACGCGGGAACCGCACGGCCTCCGCCTGGTGGGCGAGGTCGATCAGAGCAACCGGGGGGCCTTCGCCGCCGTGCTCCAGCACGTCACCGGTCCGGGCACCAACCAGCGGACGGCGGTGCTCGACGTCTCCGAGCTGCGCTTCGCCGACGTCGGCGCCGCGAGCGCGCTGGCCCGCGTCCGCCGCAACGCCCCCTCGCAGGTACGCCTGGTCGGCTGCCGCCCGGCGTTGACGCGGCTGCTAAACCTGGTCGACGGCGCCGACCCGGGACCACCGGCGTGACGGCCGCGGCGGAGACCGGGCCGATACCGGGGAGTCTGGTCCACGAGGGAGCGTTCTACCGGGACGCCGCGGAGTTGCTGGCGCTGGCGGTGCCCTTCGTCCGGGACGGTCTGACTCACGGGGAACCGGTGCTGGTGGCCGCCCCGGAGGACCGGCTGGCGCTGATCCGGGCCGCCGTCGGCGCGGACGACGACCGGGTCCGGTACGCCGACCTGACCGTGCAGGGGCGCAACCCGGGGCGGATCATCCCGTGGGTGTTGCAGGCCTTCGTCGACCGGCACCCCGACCGCCGGGTGCGGATCGTCGGCGAGCCGGTGTGGGCGGAGCGTACCGAGCTGGAACGGCCGGCCTGCGCGCAGCACGACGCCTTGATCAACGTGGCGTTCGCCGAGCGGGACGTCGCGATCCTCTGCCCGTACGACGTGTCGCGGCTCGCCCCCGCGGTGCTCGCGGACGCGTATCGCACCCACCCGGTGCTGGTCGACGGGGCCGGTCGGCGGCCCAGCCCCACCTTCGCGCCGGAGCAGGTCGTCGCCGGGCACAACAAGCCGCTGCCGGTCCCGGCCGAACCGGTCGCCGTGCTGCCCTACGACCTCGACATGCTCGGCGACGTGCGCCGCTTCGTCACCGGGCACGCGCAGGCCGCCGATCTGCACCCCGACCGGGTGGCCGACCTGCAGATCGCGGTGACCGAGCTGGCCACCAACAGCATCGCCCACGCCGGTGGCGGCGGTGTGCTCCACGTGTGGCGCACCGGTGAACACCTGGTGTGCGAGATCCACGACGGCGGCTGGCTGACCGATCCGCTCGCCGGCCGGCTGGCGCCCCGGCAGGACGGCATCGGCGGGCGTGGCCTGGTCATCGTGCAGGCGCTCTGCGACCTGGTGCTGGTGCACACGGCCCCGGCCGGCACCACCGTACGGCTGCACCTGCGCCTGGCGGGCGCGTGAGCGGGACGTACGAGCTGCGGCCGGTCGGGCGGGTGGAGTCCCCGCTGACCGACGCGGACCTCGCGCCGAAGCAGGGGGACGAGGGCGCGCCGGAGGCGTGGCTGGTCTTCTCCCCCGCCGTCGGCGCGGGCCTGCGCGACCTGCGGCCGGGCGCGGAGGTGCTGGTGCTGACCTGGCTGGACCGGGCCCGCCGGGACGTCCTCACGGTGCACCCGCGGGGCGATCGGAGCCGGCCGGAGACCGGGGTGTTCAGCACCCGCTCCCCGCACCGGCCCAACCCGATCGGGCTGCACCGGGTGCGGGTGCTGGCGGTCGACGGCCTGCGGGTGCGGGTGGCCGACCTGGAGGCCCTGGACGGCACGCCGGTGCTGGACGTCAAGCCGGTGCTGGCGGGGCCCGGGGAACGCTGAGCCCGACCCCGGCGCCGGCGTCGGTCAGTGCCCCCGGGCCAGCCAGTCCGGAAGGTGCGGTGCCTCCGCGCCGATGGTGGTGTCGTCGCCGTGCCCGGTGTGCACCACGGTCTGCGGCGGCAGGGTGAGCAACCGGTCGCGGATCGACGCGACGATGGTGCCGAAGTCGCTGTACGAGCGGCCGGTGGCGCCGGGACCGCCGGCGAACAGGGTGTCCCCGGTGAAGACCGCGCCGAGGTCGGGCGCGTGGAAGCTGCACGCGCCCGGACTGTGGCCGGGGGTGTGCAGGACCCGCAGGGTGGTGCCGGCGACGTCGATGCCCTGCCCGTCGGCGAGTGTCCCGTCGGGCGGCAGGTCGGGGTGGACCAGGTCCCACAGCACCCGGTCGGCGGGGTGCAGCAGCACCGGCGCTCCGGTGGCCTTCGCCAGCTCGGGAGCGACCCGTACGTGGTCGTCGTGGGCGTGGGTGGCTAGAACGGCGACGACCCGGCGGCCGGCGACCGCGCGCCGGATGGCGTCCACGTCGTGCGGGGCGTCGATCACCACGCACTCGGTGTCGTCACCGACCACCCAGACGTTGTTGTCGACGTCGAAGGTCTGGCCGTCGACGGAGAAGGTGCCGGAGGTGACGGCATGGTCGACGCGGGCGGTCACGGGAACACCACCACCGAGCGCAGCACGTCGCCGTGGTGCATCCGGCGGAACGCCTCCTCGACCTGGTCCAGGGCGATCTCCTCGGTGACGAAGGCGTCCAGGTCGAGGCGGCCCTGCAGGTAGAGCTCGGTGAGCAGGGGGAAGTCGCGGCTGGGCAGGCAGTCGCCGTACCAGCTGGACTTGAGGGCGCCGCCCCGGCCGAAGACGTCCAGCAGGGGCAGCTCGACGGTCATCTCCGGGGTGGGCACCCCGACCAGCACCACCGTGCCGGCCAGGTCACGGGCGTAGAACGCCTGCTTCCAGGTCTCCGGGCGGCCGACCGCGTCGATCACCACGTCGGCGCCGAACCCGCCGGTGGCGGCGCGGATCGCCTCGACCGGGTCGTCCGCCGAGGCGTTGACGGTGTGGGTGGCGCCGAACCTGCGCGCCCACTCGAGCTTGCGGGCGTCGGTGTCCACCGCGATGATCGTGGTCGCGCCGGCGAGGGCCGCGCCGGCCACCGCGGCGTCGCCGACCCCGCCACAGCCGATCACGGCGACCGAGTCGCCCCGGGTGACCTGGCCGGTGTTCATCGCCGCGCCGAGCCCGGCCATCACTCCGCAGCCGAGCAGCCCGACGGCGGCGGGCCGGGCGGCGGGGTCGACCCTGGTGCACTGCCCGGCGTGGACCAGCGTCTTTTCCGCGAAGGCGCCGATGCCCAGCGCCGGGGCGAGTTCGGTGCCGTCGGTGAGGGTCATCTTCTGGGCGGCGTTGTGGGTGTTGAAGCAGTACCAGGGCCGCCCGCGCCGGCAGGCCCGGCACACGCCGCAGACCGCCCGCCAGTTGAGCACCACGAAGTCGCCCGGCGCGACGCCGGTGACCCCCTCCCCCACCTGCTCGACCACGCCGGCCGCCTCGTGGCCGAGCAGGAACGGGTACTCGTCGTTGATCCCGCCGTCCCGGTAGTGCAGGTCGGTGTGGCAGACCCCGCAGGAGCGCACCTTCACCACCGCCTCGCCGGGCCCCGGGTCGGGCACCACGATGGTGGTGACCTCGACCGGCGCGCCCTTGCGCCGCGACACGACTCCCCGGACTTCCTGGCTCACGGTGTCCTCCCGGCTGCGCCCACGATCATGCCTCCCGCGAACCTACCGCCGCGCGGGCTCGGGGACACAGCCCCACGCGGCGGGTTATCGCGGCCGATGCGGGGTAGGCGGGGGCACGATTCTCCGCGGGACGGGAGTGCACATGAAGCTCACGCATGCGCCGTTGCGGCTCATCATCGGCGCGTTCTTCCTCAATTCAGGGCTCGGCAAGCGGACGCTGGAGGGTGAGGCGGCTGAACAGCTGCACGGCATGGCCGCGGGGGCGCTCCCCCAGCTGCGGCAGATCGACGCGGCCCGCTTCGCCCGGCTGCTGTCCGCCAGCGAGATCGCGCTGGGCGCCGCCCTGCTCACCCCGTTCGTGCCGTCCCTGCTGGGCGGGCTGGGGCTGACCGCGTTCGGGGCCGGGCTGGTCCAGCTCTACGTGCGTACGCCCGGCCTGCGCGAGCCGGGCAGTCTCCGACCCACCCAGGCCGGCGTCGGCCTCGCCAAGGACTCGTGGCTGGTCGGCGTCGGCCTCACCCTCGTCCTGGACTCGCTCACCCACCGCCGGTTGGTCCGCTGACCGCCGCGCCGTCAGCGGCCGGCCACGCTCCCGACGGGTACGGCGTCGGCGGCCCGTTCGGCGGCGTGCCGGCGGCGGGCGGCGTTGCGGTAGCGCAGCACCTGGACCGCGCCGAGCGCCCAGAGCAGGTACTGCACGGCGAAGGCCCAGCGGTAGGCGTCCAGCGTCGGGGTCGCCGGTCCGGCCGGGCCGGCCACGTCCAGGACGACGCCGACCGCGAGGATCAGCACGATCGAGGCGACGAACCCGCCGACGTTGACGATGCCGGTGGCGCTGCCGATCCGGTGCACCGGGTTGAAGGTGCGCGCGTAGTCGAACCCGATCACCGAACCGGGGCCGTTCACCGCCAGGACCAGCACCAGGACCACCAGCAGCCAGTGCGGCGCGCGGCCCGGCCAGGCCAGCACCACGGCCCAGACCGCGGCGGTCCCGGCGGTGATGGCGAAGACCACGACCGAGCGGCGGAACGGGTGCCGCGCGCACAGGTGCGCGACGACCGGGCCGCTGAGCAGCGTCGCCACGGTCATCAGGGTGAGCAGGCCGGCCGCGGCGGTGGGTGACAGACCCTGCCCCTGCACCAGGAACGGGTAGCCCCAGAGCAGCGCGAAGACCGCCCCGGAGAACTGGGTGACGAAGTGGGTCCACAGGCCCAGCCGGGTGCCCGGCTGCGCCCAGGCGGCGGCGAGCTGCCGGCGTACGGTGGCGAAGTCGGGGGCGAGGGCGCCGGCGTGTTCGCGGTGCGGGGTGTCCCGGACGGCGGCGGCCACCATCAGCAGCACCGTCGCGCCGAGCGCGGCGGCGGTGAGGAAGGCCGGGGTCCAGCCGGCGTGGTGCAGCAACGCCACCAGCGGCACCGCGCCGAGGATCGCCCCGAGCTGGCCGAGGGTGCCGGTGAGCTGCACCATCAGCGGGTTGCGCCGGCCGGGGAACCAGAACGCGACGATCCGCAGCACGCTGATGAAGGTCATCGCGTCACCGAGGCCGACCAGCATCCGGGCGGCCACGGCCACGCGTACGTCGGTGGCGACGGCGAAGCAGAGCTGCCCGGCGACCATCAGCGCGCCGCCGACGAGCAGCAGCCGGCGGGAGCCGTACCGGTCGAGCAGCACCCCGACCGGCACCTGCATGGCCGCGTACACGGCCAGCTGCGCCACCGAGAAGGTGGCCAGGGCGGCGGCGTTGATGTCGAACCGGTGCGCGGCGTCGACCCCGGTCACCCCGAGCGAGCCGCGGTGGAACACGGCCGCCACGTACGCGCCGAGCGCGACCGCCCAGACCAGCGCGGCGGACCGGCGCGGGATGGCCGGGGCGGCGTTCACCGCAGGGACCGGAAGGCGCTGGCGGCACTGTCGATGTGCGCGCCCACGGCGTCGAGCCAGGCGTGCGGGTCGTCGCCGTCGAGGGCGGCGAGCTGGCTGGCGTGCTCGGTGAGCGCCACCCGGGCCCAGCCGGGCGAGAGCCGGAAGCTGGCCTCCCCCATCCGCAGCTGGCGGTCGCGCAGCCGGTGGTACAGCTCGGCGAGGATCTCGTTGCCGGCCGCCTCCACCACGCTGGCGTGGAAGGCCCGGTCGGCCTCCATCAGCGCGCGCAGGTCACCGGCGGCGTGGGCCGCGCGCATCCGGTCGAGCCAGTCGGCGAGCACCGGGCGCAGGGCGTGCCGCTGCGGCCAGACCCGCTCGGCGGCGTGCAGCTCGACCAGCCGCCGGGCCTCGACGACGTCGGTGATCTCGCGGGCGGAGACCGGCCGGACCAGCGCGCCACGCTTGGGGTAGAGCGCCACCAGGCCCTCGGCCTCGAGCCGGAGCAGCGCCTCGCGGACCGGGGTGCGGGAGACCCCGGCCGCCTCGGCGATCTCGCCCTCGCTGATCAGCGACCCGCCCGGATGGACCTGCTCCAGGATGGCCCGCTTGAGGTGGCGGTAGGCCCGTTCCGCGGCCGACGGCACGGCGGCGCGCGGCAGCGAACTGGGATGCGTCATGTATCTATGGTGCGCCCCTGCCCGGTGGGGTCGCTGTGGCGGGAGGGTCCGGGTGGGGCCCGCCACACCGCCGCGGCAGGGTCGGCCGGATCAGGCGGTGCCGCCGCCGGCCGGGTCGAGCACGATCAGGCCGTCGTCGCCGAGGCGGAACCGCGTCCGGTACGGCGCGCCGAGGCGGTCGGCCAGCTCGGCGAGCCAGCGGGCCTCGTCGGGCGCCGCCGGCTCCAGCCGCATCCGGCGGACCCGGACCGGCACCAGGCGCAGCCCGGCCAGGCCGTCGGTGTCGAAGGTGGGCAGGTACAGCGTCCGCAGTTCCGGGCGGAACGACTCCTGCCCGCCGATCCCCTCGTAGTCGTCGATCAGGTCACCGCAGCCGTACAGGATCAGCCCACCCCGGTACGCCTCGATCGGTCGCGGGTGGTGCGAGGAGTGGCCGTGCACCAGGTGCACCCCGGCCGCCACCAGCCGGCGGGCGAAGCTCACCTGCTCCGCCGGCACCTGGTAACCCCAGTTCGATCCCCAGTGCACGGAGACCACCACCAGGTCGCCCGGCCCGGCCTCGCCGGCCACCCGCTCGGCCAGCGCGTCGGCGGACGCCTCGGTCGTCTCCGGCAGGTACGCCACCCCGGGTCGCCCCTCGGCCGCCGCCCACTGTGGCGGGACCCCGGCGGACGGGGCGCCCACCGACCAGAGCAGCAGCCGGCGGCCATCCCCCAGGTCGATCCGGGCCGGCCGCCAGGCCTCCGCCGCGTCCCGGCCCGCGCCCGCCGGCGTGATGCCGACCCGGCGCAGCCCGTCGAGGGTGTCGGTGAGCCCGTCCGGGCCGAAGTCGAGCACGTGGTTGTTGGCCAGTGCGCAGACGTCCAGCCGGGCGGCGCTGAGGCAGCCCAGGTTGTCCGGGTGCATCCGGTAGTGGATCTCCTTGCCGGCGGCGAACTCGCCCCGGCCGGTCACCGAGGTCTCCAGGTTGACGATCCGCACGTCCGGTCGCAGGTCGTCGAGCAGCCGCAATGCCTCCCCCCACGGCCAGTCCGGCGGGACCGGGCGCGGGATGGGCCCGGACGCCCGCTCGGCCAGCTCCACGTACCCGTTGGCGTCGCCCACCATCGGCTCGCGCAGCTCGGGCGGTCCCGGTCGGGGCAGGATCTGATCCACGCCGCGACCGGTCATCACGTCGCCGCTGAGAAACAGGGTCACCTGGTCGCCGGGCATGACGCCAGCTTCCCGTACCGGCGGCGTCGTACCCCGACCATGGTGGGAATTGCACCCACGATTGCGTGAGGCAGCCGGATAAGGGGTACCAGGGCCGCCATGACGGCGGACGTGACGGTGGTGGTGGCCACCCGGAACCGGCGCGAGCAGCTGCTCGACGTGCTGCGCCGGCACGCCGGGCCGGTGATCGTGGTGGACAACTACTCCGACGACGGCACCCCGGAGGCGGTCGCGGCGGCCTTCCCCGAGGTACGGGTGGTGCCGCTCGGCACCAACCTGGGCGCCGGCGCCGCCCGCAACGTCGGGGTGGCGCTGGCCCGTACCCCGTTCGTGGCCTTTGCCGACGACGACTCCTACTGGGTGCCGGGGGCGCTGGACCGGGCGGCGGAGATCCTGCGGGCGCACCCGCGTACCGGGCTGCTGACCGCCCAGGTGCGGGTCGGCGCGCAGCGTCGGCTCGACCCGGTCTCCGCCGGGATGGCGCGGGCGCCGCTGGGCACCCCGGCGGGCGCGCCGGGTCCGGCGGTGCTGGGCTTCCTGGCCTGCGCGGTGGTGCTGCGCCGGGCCGCGTTCACCCAGGTCGGCGGGTTCGCCGACCGGCTGGGGACGTACGGCGAGGAGGCGCTGCTGGCGATGGACCTGGCCGCCGCCGGCTGGCACCTGGCGTACGTGGACGAGCTGGTCGTGCACCACCTGCCGCTGCCGGCCGGTCGGGACCGGCGGGCCCGGCACCGGCAGGAGGCGCGCAACCGGGTGCTGACGGCGGCGCTGCGCCGGCCGTCGCGGGTGGTCGCCGGGGTGGTCCGCCAGACCTGGCGGGACCCGGAGCGCCGGGCCGGCCTGCTCGACGCGGCGCGACAGCTCGGCTGGGTGCTGCGGGAGCGCCGGCGGTTGCCGGCCGCCGTCGAGGCGGACCTGGCGGTGCTGGAAGGCGCCGCCCCGCCGCCGGTGCCCGCCCAGGACGCACCGGTGGCGCGCGCGGTGCCGGCGCCAGCCGGCGCGGAGGTCGGGTAACCCCCGCTCCGGCCGGCGCCGGACGCGGTCAGCGCGGACGCGGTCAGCCGGCCTCGGTCACCGCCGGCCGCTGCGGGGCGGCCTCGTCGGCGAGGTCGCCCGCCTCGGCCGCGGCCCAGAAGTCGACCAGCAGTCGGTGGAACTCCTCGGCCCGTTCGATCTGCGGCATGTGCCCGCATTCGGCGAACAGGTGGGTCCGGGCCCGGGGCAGCCGGGCCCGCGCGGCGTCGAGGTGCCCGGCGGGGAGGATGAGGTCCCGGTCGCCCCAGACGATCAAGGTCGGCACGTCGAGCCGGGAGACCTCGGTCAGCAGCTCCTCGCGCCACTGCGGGCGGACGCCCCGGAAGGTGCCCAGGTCACGGCACGTCTCCAGCATCACCCGGGCGGTGTACGGCTGGCGGGCCACCTCCAGGGCGTACGCGATCCGCTCGTCGGTGGCGAACGACGGGTCGTGGAAGAGGGCGCGCTCGACGCGGCGGGCGAAGGACCGGTTGGGGCGCAGCAGCAGCCGGCCGAACGGGCGCAGGGCGAGCACCCGCAGGGCGGCGGCGACCTCCTGGCCGAACCCGGCGCTGTTGATCAGCACGAGGCTGGCCACCCGGGCCGGCTCGGTCACGGCGAAGCGCATCGCGACGGCCCCGCCGAGCGAGTTGCCGACCAGATGCGCCGGCTGGTCGACGCCGACCGCGTCGAGGTAGTGCCCGACGAAGCGGCCCAGCGCCGGCAGGGTGCACGGCTCGGCCATCGGCAGCGACCCGCCGTACCCGGGCAGGTCGACGCTGTGCACCCGGAAGCCGCGGGCGAGCAGCTCGTGCTGCTCGGTGAAGTCGCGCAGGGTGCGCCCGATCCCGTGCAGCAGCACCACCGGCGGGCCGTCGCCGTCGACCCGGTGGCGCACCCGGCGCCCGTTCACCGTGACGTGCCGGGGGCGCGGGTCGGTCGTGGCGGTCATACCCGCTCCCCCGTGGACAGCTCCGGCGTGGTCGCCGTGGGCGTTCGACCGGCCTGGCGCGCCGGATCGGCGGCGCCCCGGTTGAGCCCGGCCACCAGCACCCGGTGGTACGACGCGGGGGCGACCCGGGCCAGCAGGTCGGGCAGCTTCGCCGACCAGCCGATCAGCACCCGGCCGCGCCGCCGTTCGACGCCGCGCAGGATCACCTCGGCGGCCTTCGCGGGCGGGATGGAGAGCAGTTTCTCGAACTGCCGCAGCCCGGCCTCGTACTCCTCGGGCGCCACGCCGCTGCCGATCCGGGCGTTGCGGGCGATCCGGGTGGCGATGCCGCCGGGGTGCACCGAGGTCACCCCGATGCCGTCGTCGGCCAGTTCGTGGCGCAGCGCCTCGGTGAAGCCGCGCACGGCGAACTTGCTGGCCGAGTAGGCGGCCTGGCCGGCGGGGGCGATCAGTCCGAAGAGGCTGGAGACGTTGACCAGGTGGGCGCCGGGCTCGGCCTTGAGCGCCGGCAGCAGGGCGTGGGTCAGCCGCACCACCGCCCGGAAGTTGATGTCGACCACCCAGTTGAACTCGTCCAGGGTGACCTGGTCGAACCGTCCACCGAGGGCGACCCCGGCGTTGTTGACCAGCAGGCGGATCCGGGGGTGCCGGGTCCGGATCTCCTCGGCGACCCGATCGGTGGCGGCCGGGTCGGCCAGGTCGACCAGGTGCGTGTCGACCTGCCGGTCGGGGTGCGCGGCGCGGATCGCCGCCGCCACGGTGTCGAGCCGGTCGGCGTCCCGGTCGAGCAGCACCAGGTCGGTGCCGCGCGGGGCCAGCCCGTGGGCGAGCGCCTCACCGATCCCGCTGGCGGCGCCGGTGACCACGGCGGTCCCGGCGGGAAAGACGAACCTTCGCACGGCGTTCTCCTTCTGCGGTGCGGGTGGTGGAGCCCGGGTCAGGCGACCGGGGCGTCGGCGGTACGGGCGCCGGCGGCGGCCGGCGTGGCGCGGGAGAACCGGATGCCCTCGTCGACCAGCCGCCCGCGCTTCATCAGCAGCACGTCGCGGGCGTAGTTCTGGTGCAGCCGCCAGGGGGCTCGGGCACCCTGCTTCGGCAGGGCGTCGACGCTGCGCAGCACGTACCCGGCCTTCATGTCGATCAGCGGCACCAGCTCGCCGGAGCCCGGCGCGACCGGGGCGACGACCTGCTGACCGGTGGCGTCGAGGTGGCGCAGCAGCCGGCAGACGTAGGTGGCGACCAGGTCGGCCTTCAGGGTCCAGGAGGCGTTGGTATAGCCGATCGTCATCGCGAAGTTCGGCACGCCGGAGAGCATCATCCCCTTGTACGCGACGGTCTTGGCGAGGTCGACGTCGACGCCGTCCACGGCGAGGGTCATCCCGCCGAGGGCCAGCAGGTTGAGCCCGGTGGCGGTGACCACGACGTCGGCGGGCAGCTCCTCGCCGGAGCCGAGCCGGACGCCGCGCTCGGTGAAGGTGTCGACGGTGTCGGTGACCACCGACGCCCGGCCCGCCCGCACCATCTGGAACAGGTCGCCGTCGGGGACGATGCAGAGCCGCTGGTCCCAGGGGTTGTAGCGGGGCGAGAAGTGCCGGTCCACGTCGTAGCCGACCGGCAGCCGGCCCTTGGCGGCCCGGCGCAGCAACGACCTGACCAGTTTCGGCGCGCGCCGGCTGAGCTGGAAATTGGCCGTGCCGAGCAGCACGTTCTTCCAGCGCACCACCGGGTACGCGGCCCTCGCGGGCAGCCAGCGCCGCAGCGCGTCGGCGACCACATCCCGGGAGGGCAGCGACATCACGTACGTGGGCGAGCGCTGGAGCATGGTGACGTGGCCGGCGCGTTCGGCCATCGCCGGGACCAGGGTGACCGCCGTGGCGCCACTGCCGATCACCACCACCCGCTTGCCGGTGTAGTCGAGGTCCGCCGGCCAGTGCTGCGGGTGCACCAGCTCCCCAGTGAACCGCTCGGCCCCGGGGAACTCGGGCGTGTAGCCGGCGTCGTAGCGGTAGTAGCCGGAGCAGGCGAAGAGGAACGCGCAGGTGAGGACGACGTCCTCGCCGGTGTCGTCGCGGTGCGCGTGGACGGTCCACCGGGCGCTCGCGCCGTCCCACTCGGCGCGCAGGACCCGGTGCCGGAAGCGGACGTGCTCCTCGACGCCGTACTCGCGGGCGGTCTCGCGTACGTAGCGGCGGATGGCGTCACCGTCGGCGATGGCCTTCGGGTCGGTCCACGGCTTGAAGGAGTAGCCGAGGGTGAACATGTCCGAATCGGAGCGGATGCCGGGGTAGCGGAACAGGTCCCAGGTGCCGCCGATCGCGTCGCGGGCCTCGAGCACCGCGTACGTCTTGTCCGGACAGTTGCGTCGCAGGTGGCAGGCCGCGCCGACGCCGGACAGGCCGGCTCCGACGATGAGGACGTCGACGTGGTCGGAGGCCATGGCAACTCCCTGGCTGAGGCGGTGGACGGACACTATCCACCACCGTCGACGCCCGTCAACACTCTGTCGAGAGCAATCGACACCCTGTCGAGCGCGTGTAACATCGGCGTTCATGACGACCGTCCGTACCCCCACCGGCGCCGCGGCCGGCCGCGGACGGCGGGCCGGACGGTCCGCGGGCGACGACCGCGAGCTGGCCATCCTGGCCACCGCCGAGCGGCTGCTGGAGCAGCGCCCGTTCGGTGAGATCTCCATCGACGACCTGGCCCGGGGCGCCGGCATCTCCCGGCCGACCTTCTACTTCTACTTCCCCGCCAAGGACGCGGTGCTGCTGACCCTGCTGGACCGGGTCACCGAGGAGGCCGACACCGCCGCCGGGGACGTGCTGGTCCACCTCGCCGAGAACCCCCGGGCCCGGTGGCGGGAACTGATCAGCCGGTTCCACGCCACCTTCGGCGCCCACCGGGCCGTGGTGCTGGCCTGCGCCGAGGTGCGCGGCACCAACGCCGAGGTGCGCCGGCTCTGGGCCCGGGTGCTGGAGCGGTGGGTGCAGGCGGTGGAGGCCGCCATCGAGGCGGAACGCCGCCGGGGCGCCGCCCCACCGGGCCTGCCCGCGCGGGACCTGGCGATCGCGCTGAACTCGATGAACGAGCGGGTCTGGTACGCGACCTTCGCCGGCGACGGGCCGGCCGTGGCCGAGCGGGACGTGGTGGACGTGCTGCTCGACGTCTGGCTGACCGGCATCTACCGCAGCACCGATCCGGGCTGAGGGCGTGGCGGCGCTGCCGCCACGCCCTCGACCGTTCAGTCGGCCCGGGTGAAGTCCATGATCCAGTTGGTCTCCCAGGTCGTCCCGTCGTCGATGGAGAATGCCTGTTCCCACCGGCAGGAGGTGGCGGTGATGCCGGACCAGACGAACCGGCACCGGATCGGCCGACCCTCGTCGCTGTCGTCGGCGTAGAAGGTGCCCACCTGATCGGTGAACTTTCCGACGACCGGGGGCAGTTCCAGCCGGCCGCGCTGGCTGTGCATCCAGTAGATCGACCACTGCGCGGAGACCGGGTCGAAGATCCGTACGGTGGCACCGGAGAAGCCCCTGGTCGGGCAGGTCATCTCGTCGAAGCTGCCCGCGCCGGCGAAGAACCGGTGGGCGACCATGGTGGCGGGGAACTCGTCCCAGTCGTCGCTGCCGACGTGCCGCCGGGTGAGGCGACGGTTGGCGACGTCCCACCGGCCGGCCAGGAAGTCGAAGTCCCCGCTCACCGGCCCACCGGTCCTTCCGCCCGACTGTCGGCCAGGTACCCGGCCAGGTCCGGCAGGTCCGGGGCCAGCACGTGGCGGACCCAGGCGGCCCGCTCGTGCTCGAGCACGCCGAGTTCCCAGACGCAGCCGACCCCGGGCCGGTCCAGCGGCACGAAGTGCGCCGGGTCGTCGTCCGGGCAGCGCAGCGCCGGCTGCCCGGCCACCGCGATCCGGCACTCCACCACGTTGTCCCAGAACCAGGCGTACGCCAGCAGGTAGGCGCCGGTGTCCGCGCCCCGGTGCAGCACCACCCAACCGGCCGGCGGGGTGCCGCCGTCGGGCGGAGACAGCAGGCGGGGCAGGAAGGCGTAGGCGGCGCGTTCCACCTCCGGCGTGAGGCGCGGCTCCGGCTGGTCGATGTGGTAGCGCTTGAGCTGCCGCCCGGCGACCGTGACCGGTCCCGGCGTCCGCAGCTCCTTGTCTCGGAAAGCCATGCCGGGACGGTAGGCCCGATCTGCTGACAACTAGTGTCAGCGGAATGCGCGCCAGTCGCCTGCTCTCGCTCCTGCTCCTGCTCCAGACGCACGGCCGGATGACCGCTGCGGCACTCGCCGAACGGTTGACGGTCTCCACCCGCACCATCTACCGGGACGTCGAGTCGCTGCACGCCGCCGGCATTCCGCTCTACGGCGAGGCCGGGCACGCCGGCGGTTACCAACTGCTCGACGGCTATCGCACCCGGCTGACCGGGCTGACCACCGAGGAGGCCGAGCGGCTCTTCCTCGCCGGGCTGCCCGGCCCGGCCGCCGAACTCGGCTACGGCGCCGTGGTCGCCGCGCTGCAACTGAAGCTGGACGCCGCGCTGCCGGCGGCGCTGCGGGACCGGGCCGAGGCGCTCCGCCAGCGATTCCACCTGGACACCCCGAGCGGGTACTCCGACGGCGACGCCTCGCCGTACCTGGCGTCCACGGCGGACGCGGTGTGGCGGCAGCACCGGCTGCGCGTGCGCTACCGCAGCTGGCGCGGCGAGCGGACGACGGTGCTGGCGCCGTACGGGCTGGTCCTCAAGGGCGGTCGATGGTATGTGGTCGCCGACGGGGGAAACGGTCCAGCCAGCTACCGGGTCAACCAGATCCTCGACCTGACCGTCCTGCCGGAGACCTTCGAGCGGCCGGCCGGCTTCGACCTGCCGACCTGGTGGCGGACCCACGTCATGGATTTCCGTGCCCGCCTGCACCGGGACGAGGCGGTGATCCGGCTCTCCCCCGCCGGCCGGGAACGACTCCGGGACATCGGCAGTGCGGTGGTGGTCGCGACGGCCGAGGCGGGCGCGGGCGCCCCCGACGCCGACGGATGGGTCACCACCGTGGTGCCGATCGAGTCGCTGACCCACGCCCACGGCGACCTGCTGCGGCTCGGCGCCCAGGTGGAGGTCCTCGCCCCGACCGAGCTGCGCGACCTGCTGGCGGAGACGGCGGCCGGGCTCGCCGCCCTCTACCGGACCGCGACCGCCCCGTCATCGGGGCCCTGCTCCCCGGACGTGGCGGCCTCGACGCCGGGCCGGCGACCACGTCGGTGAGGTCACGCGGGACCCGGACGGCCGCGCAGCACCGCGCCGATCGTGGCGACGCCCTCGTCGATCTCGCTCGCGGTGTTCGCCGCGTAGCCGAGGACCAGTCCGGGCGGGTACGGGCGCTGCGCGTGCCAGGACAGCGGCTGGGTCTTCACCCCCCGGCGCAGCGTGGCGGCGGCGAGGTCGGCGTCGGGCATGTCACCGGCGAAGGTGACGGTCAGGTGCAGCCCGGCCGCCGCCCCGTGCACCGTGGCCCCGGGCAGGTACGCGGCGATCGCGCGGATCATCGCGTCCCGGCGGCGCACGTGCCGGCGGCGCAGCAGCCGCAGGTGCCGGTCCAGGTCGCCGGAGGTCATCAGCTCGGCCAGCACCAGTTGCGGCAGGACGGCGTTGCCGAGGTCCGCCATCCGCTTCGCCGCGACCAGGGCGTCGAGGTGACGCGGGGGCACCAGCACCCAGCCCACCCGCAGGGCGGGGGCCAGCAGCTTGGAGACGCTGCCGGTGTAGCAGACCCGCTCGGGCAGCGCGCCGCGCAGGGCGGGCACCGGCGGGCGGTCGTACCGGTGCTCGGCGTCGTAGTCGTCCTCCAGGACCAGCCCGCCGCGCCGCGCCCAGTCGAGGAGCTGGCGTCGCCGGTCGCCGTGCAGCACCCCGCCCGTCGGGAACTGGTGGGCCGGGGTGAGCAGGACGGCGGGATGACCGGCGGCGGCCAGTTCCCCGATCCGTAGCCCGTGCGCGTCCACCGCGACCGGCGGGGTGTCCAGCCGCCAGTTGCGCAGGTGCTGGCGGACGCCGAGCGAGCCCGGGTCCTCGACCGCGACGGTGTGCACGCCGTCGGCGTGCAGGACCTGGGCGAGCAGGCCGAGGGCCTGGGACACCCCGGCCACCACGACCACCTCCTCGGGGTCGGCGCGGATGCCCCGGGTTCGGGCCAGCCGCTGCGCCACTGCGAGCCGCAGCGCGGGAGCGCCGCGCGGGTCGCCGTACCCGAGGGCGGCGGCGTCGAGGCGGCGCAGCACCGCCCGTTCGGCGCGCAGCCAGGCCCCGCGCGGGAAGGCCGCCAGATCGGGTACGCCGGGCGTCAGGTCGATCCGCGCGGGGGCGGCGCGCAGCACCTCGAAGATCTCGGTGCCGGGGGCCGGCCCGAACAGCGCCTCGGGCGGTGGCACCGCCGCCCGGGCCGGTGCCGCCGGCGGGGTGGCCGGGGTGGCGACCACGACCGTGCCGCCGCGCCCCCGCCCGGCGACCTGCCCCTCCTCGGCCAGCCGCTGGTACGCCTCGGTGACCACGCCCCGGGACACGCCTAGCTCGTCGGCGAGCACCCGGCTGGCCGGCAGTCTCCCGCCCGGTGGGAGGCGGCCGTCGGCGATGGCGGCGCGCAGCCGCCCGGCCAGCCAGTCGGCCCGGCCACCGGGCGGGGCGGCGCCGACGTCGAGCTGGAGGAAGTCCGATCCGGGGGTTATGGACTCGTCGGATGCGCTGGCTTTGGCCCTGTCCACCGGACCATTATGGCCGCAGGGTGGAACCCGTGAGCATCGCGTTCCTCCTGGCCACGCTGGTCGTGGTCGCCACCCCGGGCACCGGGGTCGTCTACACCCTCTCCGCCGGGCTGTCCCGAGGACGCCGCGCCGGGGTGATCGCCGCGTTCGGCTGCACGGTGGCCGTCGTGCCGCACCTGGCCGCGGCGTGCACCGGGCTCGCCGCGCTGCTGCACGCCAGCGCCCCGGCGTTCCGCCTGGTCCAGTACCTCGGCGTCGGCTACCTGCTGTACCTGGCCTGGTCGACCTGGCGGGACCGCTCGGGTTTCGCCGACGCCGACACCGCCGCCCGCCCGGCGCACCGGGTGATCCTGTCGGCGGTACTGGTCAACCTGCTCAATCCCAAGCCGACCCTCTTCTTCGTGGCGTTCCTGCCGCAGTTCGTGCCGGCCGGCGGCCCCGGCGCGACCGGCCGGATGCTGACCCACGGGGCGGTGTTCATGCTGGTCACCTTCGGGGTGTTCGCCGCCTACGGCAGCTTCGCCGGCACGGTCCGCGACCGGGTGCTGGCCCGGCCCCGGCTGACCGACTGGCTGCGCCGCGCCTTCGCCGGGTCGTTCGTCGCGCTCGGCGTCTCCCTGCTGCTCGCCGAGAGATAGGAGTCCCATGCGTTTCCACCACGCCCCTGGCGTCCGGTCGGCGCATCCGACGCTGGTCGCCGGCGTACTGACCGCCGACGGCATCACGCCGGACGTCGCGGTGGACGCACGGGTCGCGCACTTCGCCGACCTGGCGCGGCAGCGGTTGGCCGGCGGCGCCGAAAGCGGATTCCCCGAGATCCGGGCCTGGCGGCGCGCCTTCGCCGCGATGGGACTGCCGCCGACCCGCTACCGGTGCGCCGCCGAGTCGCTGCTGCGCCGGTTCCGCCGGGAGGGCGAGCTGCCCCGGCTCCACCCGCTGGTCGACCTCTGCAACGCGGTGTCGCTCGCGTACGCGATCCCCGTCGCGGTGCTGGACGTGACGCGGGTCGACGGCGACCTGGCCGTCCGGCCCGCTACCGGCGAGGAGGAGTACGTGACCCTCAGCGGGGACGTCGAGCGCCCGGAGCCCGGGGAGGTGGTCTTCGCCGACGGGGCGGGGCGGGCGCACTCCCGGCGGTGGACCCACCGGCAGAGCGGCTGGTCGGCGGTGCGCGACACGACCGGGACCGTGCTCATCGTGGCCGAGGCGCTGCACGATTCGGCCGGCCGGGACGTGCCGGCCCTGCTGGACACCCTGACCGCGGAGCTGGCCGCCGGCTGGCAGGTCGACACGCGGGGCGCGGTGCTGACCGCCGCCGCACCGGCCGTCGACGTACCCGGCTGAGGTCCCCCGTCGTTCCCGGCGGGGACCGGCGTCCGGCGAGCACGCCACGGCCGGCCGCGCCCTGGTCAGGCCGTCTCGCCGGGCGCGAGGTAGCGGTAACCGTCGCCGAGCGTCTCGGCGAACCAGCCGTTCACGCTGGCCAGGCCCCGCTCGTTGAGCTGCGCGTCGTGGATCGGGTGGGTGCGCGCCGCGCCGACCGCACGGGCGAACCCGATCGCCTCGGTCAGCTTCAGCCAGGAGGCCTGGGCCGGCACCAGCAGCGTCCGCACCGGCTGCCCGGGCAGATGCAGGGAGTCACCCGGGTGGTAGACCTCGTCGTCCACGACGTACCCGAGGTTGGCGCAGTCGGGCTGGCCGTCGTGGATGGTGGCGTGCCGGCCACCCACCGCGGTGACCGCGAAGCCGGCGGCGCTGAACCGCTGCCCGGCCCGTACCCGCTGGACCGGCAGCGTGGGCAGGGCGGGCAGCTCGGCGCCCTCGGGCGCGAAGACCGGTACGCCGAGGCCGGCCAGCCGCAGCACGTCGATGTGGTCGGCGTGTTCGTGGGTGACCAGGACAGCGTCCGCGCCCACGAGAGCGGCCGGCTCGCTCCAGGTGCCGGGGTCGACGACGAGCACGCGACCGTCGCGTTCCAGCCGTACGCAGGCGTGGGTGTACTTCGTGATCAGCATCGGACGGACGCTACCGCAGCCCTGCTCGACGTCGCTGTCCGTGCCCCCAGCAGCACAGATTGACGTATTGACATCAAAAGGCAACCCGTCAGTAACATCTGTCACATCGGAGTACCGAGACCCCCGTCGACCGACGTCCAACCACCAGTTGGGCGTCGGTCCGCGCACACCCCCCTTCCCGCGCGGGCATCCGAGAAAGACAGACGACCATGAGGACGTACATCAGCAGGTGGCTGTTCGCGGTGGCCGTGGCGGTCGCCGCCGTCGCCGTCGCGCCCACCCCCGCACAGGCCGCCACATACACCGCGTCGAGCAACCCGATCCTGTTCGTGCACGGCTGGAACAGCAGTGCCAGCACCTGGAACACGATGATCAGCCGGTTCCAGGCCGACGGCTGGCCGTCGAGCCGGCTGCGCGCCTTCTCCTACAACACCAGCCAGTCCAACGCCACCACCGCGCAGCAGGTCGGCCAGGAGGTCGACAAGCTGCTCGCCCGCACCGGCGCGACGAAGGTGGACATCGTCACCCACTCGATGGGCGGGCTCTCCTCCCGCTACTACCTGAAGGACCTCGGCGGCGGGGGCAAGGTGGACCGCTGGGTCTCCCTCGGCGGCCCGAACCATGGCACCAGCTCCGCCAACGCCTGCTACAGCACCGCCTGCACCGAGATGCGGATCGGCTCGACCTTCCTGGCCAACCTCAACTCGGTCGACGAGACCCCCGGCGTCCCGACGTACGGCACCTGGCGGTCGAACTGCGACGGCGTGATCAACCCCGTGGACAGCACGGTGCTCGCCGGGGCGAGCAACACGCTGGCGGGCTGCGTGGCACACAACAGCCTGCAGAGCAACGCCACCATTTACGGCCAGGTGCGCGACTTCGTCAACCCGTGACGGCGGTGGGGCCGGCGGTGGTGCGGACCCACGCCGCAGGCCGGCGGCCCCCGGGGTCAGCCTCGGGTCGCGCCCCCGTCGTCGTCCATGATCTCGTGGAACTCGGCCGGGGTGATCTCCCCCTCGCGCAGCCGCCGGGCGTTGGCGGCGAACTTCCCGATCGCCGCGCCCCGGGCGGACTCCGGCGTCGCCGGAGCTTCGTCGGGCTCGCCGTGCAGCCGGCACAGCGCGTCGGCCAGCCGGGCGTCGGCGGCCGGACCAGTGCCCCAGTCGCGGGCCAGCTCGACGGTGCGGCCGAGGGTGTCGGCGCCGCGCCGTTCGGCGGCGAGAACGGCCCGCATCATGCGGTGGAACGTGACAGCCAGGGCGTCCGCGTCATCGGCGATCATGGGGAGCAACGTAGCGTCCCGGTGCGACAGTTCCGGCTGCCGGACAGCCGTGGCAGGGGCATGATCGGGGGCATGGACCGAGGGCACCGCGCCGTCCCGCACACCGCCGACGTGCGGATCGAGGCGTGGGCGCCGGACCGGGAGGGCTGCCTGGCCGAGGCGGTCGCCGCGCTGGTGCAGACCTTCGTCGACACCACCGGCGCCCACCCGGACGGCGAGACGACGGTCGAGCTGCCGGCCGACCGGGACGAGGACCTGCTGGTGGGGATCCTCGACGAGGTGATCTTCCGGTTGGAGACCGAGGGCACGGTGCCGCTGGTCACCGAGGCCCAGCCGGGCGCCGATGGCCTGCAGGTGCGCTGGCACACCGTCGGTACCGACGCGGTGGAGCTGGTCGGCGCGGTGCCGAAGGCGGTCTCGCTGCACGAGCTGCAGTTCGCCGGCACCGACTCCGGCTGGCGCTGCGCGGTGACGGTGGACGTCTGACCGGCTCAGCCCTTCACCACGCCGAGCGGCACCAGCCGGGCCACCTTCCGGCACAGGCCGGCCCCCTCGGCCGCCGCCACCACGGCAGTGACGTCCTTGTATGCGGCCGGCATCTCCTCGGCCAGCCCGCGCCGGCTGGCGCCCCGCACCGCGATGTCCTGCGCCTCCAGCTCCCGGCGCGGGTCGTGCCCGCGGACCGCCTTGGTGGCCTGCTTGCGGCTCTGCACCCGGCCAGCACCGTGGCAGGTTGACGCCCAAGCCGGCGAGCCGGCCACGCCGGTGAGCACGTACGAGCCGGTGCCCATCGAGCCGGGGATGAGGACCGGCTGCCCGGCCGGGCGCAGATCGTCGGGCAGCTCGGGGTGTCCCGGCGGGAGGGCCCGGGTGGCGCCCTTGCGGTGCACGCAGAGCGGCCGGGGCGTCCCGTCCACCTCGTGCGTCTCGATCTTGGCGAGGTTGTGCGAGATGTCGTAAACCAGGTCGAGGTCGCAGCCGGTGACCCGGGCGAAGACCTGCCGGGCGGCGTGGGCGAGCAGCTGCCGGTTGGCCCGGGCGTAGTTGGCCGCGGCGGCCATCGCCCCCAGATAGGCCCGGCCCTCGTGGGACGAGACCGGCGCGCAGGCCAGCTGCCGGTCGGGCACGTGGATGCCGTACCCGGGCATCACCTTCTCCATCTCCCGGACGTAGTCCGTGCAGATCTGGTGGCCCAGCCCGCGCGAGCCGGAGTGGATCATGACGCAGACCTGGCCGGCGCGCAGCCCGAAGGTCCCCGCCACGGCCTCGTCGTAGACCTCCTCCACCGCCTGCACCTCGAGGAAGTGGTTGCCGGAGCCGAGGCTGCCCACCTGGCGGGCGCCGCGCTCCACCGCCCGCTCGCTCACCTGGGCCGGGTTCGCGTCGACCACCGCGCCGTAGTCCTCGCAGCGGTCCAGGTCCCGCTGGACGCCGAAGCCGCGCTCGACGGCGTACCGGGAGCCGCCGCGGAGCACGGCGTCGAGCTCGGCCCGGTCGGTCAGGTGCCACACGGCGCCCTTGCCCATGCCGCGCGGGGTGGACTCGCTCAGGCCGTCCATCACGGCGTCCAGCCGCGGGCGCAGCGCGGCCCGGTCCAGGTCGACGGTGAGCAGCCGCACCCCGCAGGAGATGTCGAAGCCGACCCCGCCGGGCGAGACCACTCCCCCGTCCTCGACGGCGGTGGCGGCGACCCCGCCGATCGGGAAGCCGTAGCCCCAGTGCACGTCCGGCATGGCGTAGGAGGCGCCGACGATGCCGGGCAGAGTGGCCACGTTCGCCACCTGCTCCAGCGACTTGTCCGCCCCGGCGTCCGGGAGCAGCGCCCGGGACGCGAACACCACTCCCGGTACCCGCATCGGATCGTGCCGGTCGATGCGGAACCGGTACGGCGACTCCTCGACCAGGTCCATCCCGCCCGGCTACCCCGGCCCGGACCGGTTACACCCCCTCCGGTTCTCCCTCGCCCGATCCGGGTAGTGCTGGCAGCATGCCCCAGCGATACGAGAACTACCCGAAGGTCGCCATCGTCACCGGCGCGGACTCCGGCATCGGCAAGGCCTGCGCCGTCGCCCTCGCCGAGGCCGGCTTCGACATCGGCATCACCTGGCATCGCGACCGCGCGGGCGCGCAGCGCACCGCCGCGGAGGTCGGCGCCCTGGGCCGCCGCTGCGAGGTCGCCGAGCTGGACCTGACCAGGCTGCCGGAGGCCGCCGCCGTCGTGGACGCGCTGGCCGACCGGCTCGCCGGGATCGGCGTGCTGGTGAACAACGCCGGCACCGGGGCGTCCGTCCCGTTCGTCGACATGGGCTGGGAGCAGTGGCGCGAGGTGCTCGCGGTGGACCTGGACGGCCCGTTCCTCTGCTCGCAGCGGGCGGCCCGGCGGATGCGCGCCGCCGGGCGGGGCGGCCGGATCGTCAACATCACCAGCGTGCACGAGCACGCGCCCCGGGTCGGGTCGGCCGCGTACTGCGCGGCGAAGGGCGGGCTGGGCCTGCTCACCCGCGTCATGGCGCAGGAGCTGGCCGCCGACGGAATCACCGTCAACGCGGTGGCGCCCGGCGAGATCTCCACCCCGATGACCGGCCAGGAGGACGTCGACCCGTTCACCGAGGACCGTCCGGGCGTACCGGTGGGCCGGCCCGGCGACGCGCGGGAGGTCGCCGCGGTGGTGGCCCTGCTCGCCTCGCCCGCCGCGGCGTACGTGACCGGCGCGTCCTGGCCGGTGGACGGCGGCATGCTGCTGATGGGCCCGCAGGCCGGCTCGCACCTGCGCTCGGACGACTGGCGCTCGGTCTGAGTCACCCCTGCGTCCGGGCTGCCGACCGGGGGCGGACGACGACGTGCGGCCGGCGCACGCGGGTGGTCGGCAACACCGCGGCAACTCATGGGTCGGGCCGGAGACCATGTCGCGGCGGACGACCGCCCTCCCGGCGCGCGCCGGCGCAGGTTGTCACACCTGCCCTCCGGAGGACGTCAGGTGGCGTAACAAATCGTGACGCTTCGCGTTCACACCGTCCACCTAGGGTTCTCGACGGCCCGGCCACACGACGGACGGGCCGTCCACCGGCCCCGACCCGGGGCCGCAACCGGAAGGACGCCACGATGCCCTTCGCCCGACGCGCCGCCGCCACGGCGGCCGCCCTCGCCGTCGCCGTACTGACCGCGCAGGCGGCCCTGCTCCCCCAGGCCGCCCAGGCCGCACCCCGATCCGGCCCGGAGACCCCGTCGGTGCTGCTGCTCGACATCGACCGGCCCGGCACCGCCGAGGACCGCTCGGCCGTGCTGGTCTGCGGACCGACCGGCGGCACCCACCCCGACGCGGTCGCCGCCTGCCGCACCCTGGCCCGCGTCGACGGCGACCTCTCCGCCCTGTCGGCCGACCCGGGCCCCTGCACCTTCGACTACGCGCCGGTCACGGTCCACGCCTGGGGGTTCTGGCAGGACCGGCCGGTGACCTGGTCGAAGTCGTACGAGAACCGGTGCCTGCTGCTGCGCGGCACCGGCGCCTTGTTCGCCTTCTGACCGGATCGGCGCGGCGCCCGTCCCTGGGGAACGGGCGTCGCGCCTTTCGGTCACGAGAGCAAGCCGAGACCGATCAGCGCCTCCCCCGGGCGGCCCGGGCACCCCGCTGGCGGACAATGGGGTACGCCGGCTCGGGCGACCCGGGCGGCAGCCGAACCAACCAGTGGGAGACCGGTCAGCGTGTCCGAAACACCCCGAGGCGGCACCGAGCTGCACGCCGACTGCGCCCGCTGCGTCGGGTTGTGCTGCGTCGCCCCGGCCTTCGCCGCCTCGGCGGACTTCGCGCTGGACAAGCCCGCCGGCCAGCCCTGCCCGAACCTGGGCGCCGACTCGCGCTGCGGCATCCACCCGCAGCTGCGCGAGCGGGGCTTCCCCGGCTGCACCGTCTTCGACTGCTTCGGCGCCGGCCAGCACGTCACCCAGGTCACCTTCGGCGGGCGGGACTGGCGGGACGACCCGGCGACGGCGTCGGCCATGTTCACCACCTTCGCCGTGGTGCGCCCGCTGCACGAGCTGCTCTGGTATCTCACCGAGGCGCTGGCGCTGACCCCGGCGGGGGCGCTGCGCGACGAGCTGCGGGCGGCCGTGGACGAGACCCGAGGCCGCACCGCCGGCGGCGCCGACGCGCTGCGCGACGTGGACGTCGACGCGTACCGGGGGCGGATGAACCCGCTGCTGGTGCGGGCCAGCGAGCTGGTCCGGGCCGGCCACGACGGCGTCGACCGGCGGGGCGCGGCGCTGCTCGGCGTCGACCTGCGCGGGGCGGACCTGGTGGGGGCGAACCTGCGCGGCGCGTGCCTGATCGGCGCGGACCTGCGCGGGGTGCGGCTGCGGCTGGCCGACCTCACGGGCGCGGACCTGCGCGGCGCCGACCTGCGCGGCGCGGACCTGTCCGGCGCGTTGTTCCTGCACCAGTCGCAGCTCGACGCGGCCCGCGGCGACCGGCGCACCGTGCTCCCGCCCGCGCTGCGCCACCCGCCGCACTGGTCGGGGCTGGCCATCACCCCGGTCGGCCGTCCCCGCCCGGGCGGGGCCCGCGCCGCGGCCGGCCCGACCGGCCGGGGCAAGCGCGATCCCCGCCGCTGACCGGCGTGTTTGCCGGCCGGCCAGACGGGCAGGTAGGTCGGTATGACGGATGAACAGCGTTTCGACCGGGCCGACTCCGACGAACCGGACGGCACCCCCGCGTACGAGGCGTCGCTGCGCCCGCCGGGCGACTCGCTGCGCAGCACGCACGACACCGGCGACGACTTCGCGGACCTGCCCGCCGAGGAGCACCTCTCGGCTCGGGACACCAGCCGCGCCGGCTACGACGTGGACGCGGTGTCCGGCACGACCGACCCCTCCCAGGAGGAGGCGGTCAATCCCCCCACGGAGTAGTCACGGCGCCCCGACCCGGGTCGGGCCCGGCCGGCGGCGTCCGGCCCGGCCCGACGACGTACCGGGCCGGCGCGAGATCGCCCTGGTCAGCGCCCTGCGCGAGCGCCTGCCGGAGCGCTGAGCGGCGCCGCCGCCCGCGCCTCGGTCATCCCCTTGTTGGCCAGCGCGTCCGCCCGCTCGTTCTCCGGGTGGCCGTTGTGCCCCTTGACCCACAGCCAGGTCACCTCGTGCCGGGCGCAGGCCGCCTCCAGCCGCTGCCACAGGTCGGCGTTCTTGACCGGCTGCTTCGCCGCCGTCAGCCAGCCGTTGCGCTTCCAGGAGGCCAGCCAACTGGTAATGCCGTTGCGCACGTACGTGCTGTCGGTGTGCAGGCGGACGGTGACCGGCCGGGTCAGGCTCTCCAGCGCCTCGATGGCGGCGGTCAGCTCCATCCGGTTGTTGGTGGTGGGGGTGGCCTCGCCGCCGCAGATCTCCCGCTCGTGGCTGCCGTAGCGCAGCAGCGCGCCCCAGCCGCCCGGCCCGGGGTTACCGCTGCAGGCCCCGTCGGTCCAGACCTCCACGACCCTGCCGGTCCCCGCGTCCACCATGCCGCAGAACCTACCGGTACGGGCGGGCGGCGGCCCGGGCGGCCGGTCCCGGCGCCTCCGCGTCACCACATCCCGCCGTGGTCCTGTTCGCAGTCGACGAAAAGTTGGAGCACATCGAGCGACCCGGCGTACCAGCCGTCGACCTCGGCCCAGGAGAGCCTTTCCTCGTGGTGGCCCAGGGTCTCCCCGTGCCGCAGCCGCTCGACGATGACCCGGCAGGTGCCGGACTCCGGGCTGCGGCCCTCGCCCGCGGCGAGATATTCCCAGAACCGGTCGACCACACGCGTGTCGGGCGCGAGGACCAGTCCCCCGCCGGTGAAGACGGCCACCGGATCGACGTCGGCAGGGCCGACGAACGACCGGAGCAGGTTGCAGCCGCAGGTCCCGTCGCTCCAGTCGGAGTCGGCGAGCTGCCGGTAGCCCTGGCCGACGGTCAGCTGGTCGGCGTAGGCGACGGCGTGGGCGTTCTCCGGGCGCAGCAGCAGGAACGCGCTGCCGGCCACGAGTCCGCCGCAGCAGAGCAGCGCGACGGCCACCGTCGCGGCGACCAGCCCGATCAGGTGTCCGCGCCGCACGTCCGCCCCCGTTCCCGACCGTCCCGGCCGGTCGCGCCCGGGTGACCGTACCGGCCGAAGACCGGCGACGGAAGCGGCCCGGTGGGCAGCGGCACCACCGTCACCGGGGTGGTGATCGCGACCTACGAGCCGGTCTGACCCGCCCGGTCCGGGGCCGTACCGACGGGTCCCGGCTGGGGCCACAGCCGGGCGCGCAGCCGGCCGACGGCGTCACCGACCACCGCCGAGGTCATCGGCAGCAGCGGACTGGACCGCATCACCGCCAGGTCCTCCGCCGGGGTGGTGGCGCCGTCGAGGAAACGCAGCACCCGCTGCGCCGGGTTGCGGTCGAAGAGCCGGTCGAAGAACTCCGGGCCGCCGACCGCCCCGCAGTCCAGCGCCCGCAGCGCGACGGCGTCCATCCACAGGTGCCGACGGGGGTACGCCGGCCGGGGCACGGGGGCCCGGCCGGCGGCCAGCGCCCGGGCCACGTCCTCGGCCTGCCGGTGCATGGCCGAGAAGGTGAACCCGGTCGACGGCCGGGTGGCTCCGCCGGCGGTGCCCAGCCGCACCACCCGCGGCGACGGCCGGCGCTCGAACGGGGCGTCGGTCATCGGGATCACCCCGTCCTCCACCTCCCGGACAGTGAGCGCGGTCAGGTCGAGGCCGAGCAGGTGGGCGTAGCCGCGCAACGCGGCGTCGTAGCCGGCGTCGGTCAGCCGTCGCGGGGAGAACTCGGTGTACTCGACCAGGGCGTACCGGTCGCTGACCGGCAGCACGTAGCCGAAGGAGACACCCCGCGCCGGCTGCGGGGTGCGGAAGTCCATCAGCACCGCCCGGCCCGGGTCGAACACCGGCCCGGCCGACTCCAGCCACCAGCCCCGGAAGTGCTGCAACCAGCTCGTCCGCCCCGCCCGCCGGGGCGGCCGGGGGCGGGAGTCCAGCACCCACCGAGCCCGCAGCAGCGCCGCGCCGTCGGCGTCCCGCACGGTCACCGACCCGCCGGCGTCGTCGAGGGCGCCGACCGCCGCGTCGACCCGGGTGGCGCCGAGGCGCCGCTCCGCCTCGGCGGCCCTCTCGTAGACCGGGGCGGAGGGCAGCATCGCGTACCGCAGCGGGGCGAGGTCGAGCCGGCGCCGCCCGGCCGGCGTGGTCACCTCCACCTGCCGCCAGCTCGCGCTGAGCATCGGCTCCAGGTCGGTGCCGGGCGTACCCCAGAACGCCCAGGTGCGGTCCTGGCCGCGCTTGCGCACCGGGTCCACCACGGCGATCCGCAGCCCACGCACGTCGTGCCGGTCCAGCGCGGCGAGGACCAGGGAACCGGCGCCGCCACCGCCGACGACGGCCAGGTCGACGTTGTCCACCCGACCACGCTGTCACACCGTTGCGAGTCAGTGAGCATGAGTAAGCTCACGCCTCGCAGTCGTCCGTTGCCGGACGACGGTCCCGGTCTTGCCCGCCGGGGCGGTGCCGGGTTGACGCTTCGTCGCCACCGGCCCACCGAGGCGGGTCTTACGGTCGGCTCCACGTCCGTTTACGGTCTCCGGGCCACTCCCGGCGACCACGAGCTGGGCGAGGTTGCGGGCGGCGTTGACGTCCCGATCCAGGACAAGGCCGCACGGATCGCAGGTGAATCTGTGGGCGTGCAGCGGCAACCTGGTCGACCGACAGGCCCCGCTCGGTCGCGCCAGTCACCACCCGCCCGGCCTGCCGCTCCAGGTCATCACGCTGGTCAGCCGACGACACCCGGGCATACGCCACCACCCGGCCGCAACAGTTGGCAGCCCCCGGCCCCCGCCGGGCGGAGCCCCCACGGCGCACCGCCCGGCCGGTACGGTGCCACGGCATGAGCAGCACCCCCGCCAACGCCCTCACCGCCCGCTGGGCCGCCCTGATCGACGACCGGCAGACCGTCCTGTCCGGCGCCGGGGCGTACCCGCTGCTGGCCCTGCTCGCCCGACACGCGGCCGGCCCGGCCCGCGACGAGCTGACCGCCGTCGCCCCCGACGCCACCCCCTACGACCTGGCCACCTCCCCCACCACCCGGCTGGCGCTGGGCTTCTGGGCCCGACGCGAGCTGCGACTGAACCCGGCCTGGCTGCGCGCGGTCCCCGCGTCGATGCGGGGTGAGCTGACCGGCGACCGGGCCGTGGACGAGCCCGTGCTGGACCGCTGGGCGTCCACCCACACCGACGGGCAGATCCAGAAGATGCCGATCACCGTCACCCCCGACACGGCGCTGGTGCTGGCCAGCGCCCTCTCGGTGCTGACCGGCTGGGCGACGCCCTTCCAGGAGGGCTGGTGCGAGCCACGGCAGGGCCCCTGGCAGGGCCGGCGGCTGACCGGTCTGCACCGGTACGGCGGCGATCCCCGGACGCTGCGGGTGGCCGACACCCCGGCCGGACCGGTGAGCCTGCTGACCGTCGCCGGTGACGCGGACGTGGACGTGGTGCTGGCCCTCGGCGTCCCCGGGCGCCCGGCCGGCGCTGTGCTGCCGGCCGCGATCCGCGCCCTCGGCGGCGGCCCGACGCTGCCCCACCCGGCCGGGCCCGGCGTCACCGAGGAGACCGTCGAGGCGGTCGACGACCGGCCGCACCTGGCCGTGCACACCGTCGCGTTCCGCGTCGACGCCGACCACGACCTGCTCGACCGCGCCGAGCTGTACGGGCTCGCCGCCGCCACCCGCCGCGACGCGGACAACTTCCCCGGCATCGCCCCGCTGCTCTACGTCTCCCAGGCCCGGCAGACCGTCACGGCCGAGTTCAGCGCCACCGGCTTCCGCGCCGCCGCGGTCACCGCCATCGCCATCGCACCCGGCTCCGCGCCACCCCGGCACCGCGTACGGGCGCGGCGGGTCAGCCTCGACGTCGACCGCCCGTTCGGTTTCCTGGCGGTGCACCGCCCGACCAGCCTGGTCCTCGTCGCCGGCTGGGTGACCGAGCCGACTCCCCGCTGACCGGGCGGCACACCGGTCCGGGCCGGCGCGTAGGTTCGTACCGGCACAACCTGGAACGACCAGGGCACGGACGGGAAACCGGGGGAACACCATGGCGAACACGCCGGCACCACTGCGGGTCGGACTGCTCGGATACGGGCTGGCGGGCCAGGTCTTCCACGCCCCGCTGATCGCCGCGACCCCCGGGCTGCGGCTGGACGCCGTCGTCACCGGCAACCCGCAGCGGCAGGAGCAGGCCCGCAAGGACCACCCGGACGCCCGCGTCCTCGACGACGCCGACCGGCTGTGGGAGTCCGCGGACAGCCTCGACCTGGTCGTGGTGGCGACGCCGAACCGCACGCACGTGCCGATGGCCCGGGCCGCCGTCACGGCCGGGCTGGCCGTCGTGGTGGACAAGCCGCTGGCCGCCACGGCGGCGGAGGGTCGCGGCCTCATCGACGAGGCCGACCGGCGTGGCGTGCCGCTGACGGTGTTCCAGAACCGCCGCTGGGACGGCGACTTCCTGACCGCTCGCCGGCTGATCGCCGAGGGTGAGCTGGGCCGGGTCCTCCGCTTCGAGTCCCGGTTCGAGCGGTGGCGGCCGGCGATCAAGGAGGGCTGGCGGGAGAGCGCGGCCCCCGGCGAGGCCGGCGGCGCCCTCTACGACCTCGGCGCCCACCTCGTCGACCAGGCGGTGCAGCTGTTCGGGCCGGTGCGCAGCGTGTACGCCGAGGTGGACCGGCGGCGACCCGACGCCCAGGTCGACGACGACGCCTTCGTGGCACTCACCCACGCCGGCGGCGTCCACTCCCACCTCTGGATGAGCGCCGTGACCGCGCAGCTCGGTCCGCGAATGCGCGTCCTCGGCGACCACGCCGGCTGGACCAGCTACGGCCTGGACGTGCAGGAGGAGGCGCTGCGCGCCGGGGGCCGCCCGGACGCGCCGGGCTGGGGTGAGGTCCCCGCCGAACGGTACGGCCGGCTCGGCGTCGACGGCGACCTGCGCCCGGTGCCCACCGACCCGGGCCGCTACCAGGACTTCTACGCGCAGGTGGCAGCGGCGCTGCGGGACGGCACCCCGATGCCGGTCGACCCGCGCGACGCCGTCGCCACAGTGGAACTGATCGAGCTGGCGCACCGCTCCGCGGAGCGGGGCGAGGTGCTGCCCGTCTCGGCCCGCTGACCGCTCAACCGATCCGGACGACCGGCTGCCGGTCGTCCGGATCGGCGTACGCGGCGGAGACCGTGGCCCGGTCGAACACCCGCCAGGTGGCCGCGGACACCGCCACCGCCACCACGAACCCCACCCAGTACGGCGCGGTCAGTCCGAACGTCGTGGCGATCACGCCGCCGAGCAGGGCACCCGCGCAGTTGCCGCCGGCGGCGATGAACAACGTCGTGCCGCCGACCCGCCCCTGCAACGCCGCCGGGGTCAGCCGCTGGCGCAGCGAGTTCGCGACCATGTTCCACAGCGCGCCGTGCACCCCGAAGGCGAACAGCGCCCCGCCGATCAGCCAGGCGCTCGTCGACGCCGCCAGGGCCAGGTGCAGGCCCGCCTCGACCAGCAGCCCGACCCGGATGGTCCAGGTCGCGCCGATCGCCGCGACCAGCCGGTCGCCGACCACCGCGCCGAGCAGCCCACCCACCGCCATGCAGGTGAAGAGCAGCCCATAGCCGACCGAGTCCAGACCCAGCCGGTCGGTGGCGAGCAGCACCAGCACCGCCAGCGCCGCGGTGAGGGTCAGGTTGAGCAGCCCGATCAGCACCGCCATGGTGCGCAGCAGCCGCTGCCCCAACAGCCAGCGGAACCCCTCCCCGATCTCCGCCCGCACCGACCGCGCCGGCGGGCGCCCCGCGTCGGCCCCACCCCGGTACGTCCCGGCAACCAGCGCGACGAGCACCGCGCTGAGCGCGTACGTGCCGGCGTTGACCAGGAACGGGATGCTCTCGGCGACGAGGAAGAGGAACCCGCCGAGCGGACCGGCCAGCATCCCGTTCATCAGCGTGGTGCCGCCGCCCAGCCAGCCGTTGGCCCGCTCCAACCGGGCCCGGGGCACCACCGCCGGCAGCATCGCCTGGCTGGCCGAACGGAACACGATCTCGCCCGTGTTGATCACGAAGAGCACCACGTACAGCAGCACCACCCCGGCCCGGCCGGTCAGCATCGCGCCGGTCAGCACCGCCAGGGCGGCCACCCGTACCCAGTCGATGACGACCATCAGCCGCCGCCGGTCGACCCGGTCCGCCAACACCCCGCCCGGCAACGCGAACAGCAGCCAGGGCAGCCACGCCACCCCGGACGCCGCGGACACCACCAGCGGGTCGTCGGTGCGCGCCGCCACGTACAACGGCGCCGCCACGGTCGCCATGCCGCTGCCCAGCGCCGACAAGGTGCTCGCCGCCCACAGCTTCGCGAACCGCCCGTCCCACCGCTGCGCCGTCACGGCGAGGCAACCTACCAGCCCTGCGGGCGGCGACGAATCCCCGTTGAGCGGCGGCGGTGGGATGTGCGACGGTTCGCCGGTGACCGACTACCGCACCCTCAACCGGGCCAACTGGGACGAGCGCGCCCCCGCCCACGCCGCGTCGCCCGACTACGCGGTGGAGCGCTTCGCCGCCGACCCGGCGTACCTGAGCGAGGTGATCCGCTTCGACCTGCCCCGCCTCGGCGACGTGACCGGTCTGCGCGGCGTGCACCTGCAGTGCCACATCGGCACCGACACCGTCTCGCTGCACCGGCTCGGCGCGCGGATGACCGGGCTGGACTTCTCCGGCGCCTCGCTGGCCCAGGCCCGCGCCCTGGCCGGGCGGACCGGCGCCGCCGTGGACTTCGTCGAGGCCGACGTCTACGACGCGCCCGAGGTGCTCGGCGTGGGCGGCTTCGACCTGGTCTACACCGGCGTCGGCGCGCTGTGCTGGCTGCCCGACATCCGCCGCTGGGCGGGCGTGGTCGCCGCGCTGCTACGCCCCGGCGGCCGGCTGTTCCTGCGCGAGGGCCACCCGATGCTGTGGGCGCTGGACGAGACCCACCCGGACGGGCTGCTGGTGGTGGAGCACCCGTACTTCGAGCGGCCGGAACCGCTGGTCTGGGCGGAGCCGGGCACCTACGTCAGCACCGAGGCCACGTTCCGGCACAACACCACCCACGAGTGGAACCACGGCCTCGGCGAGGTGGTCACCGCCCTGCTCGACGCCGGCTTCGATCTCACCATGCTCCAGGAGCACGACAGCGCGCCCTGGGACGCGCTGCCCGGCCGGCAGACCAAGGACGCCGACGGCGAGTGGCGGTTGGCCGACCGGCCGTGGCGGCTGGCGCAGACGTACACGCTCCAGGCGCGCAAGCGGTGATTCGTCCCGCACCGGGGCGGGTCCGCGACCGGATCTGAGGGCCCGGGACGGGCATGGGACGATCCACCATGCCCGTCACGAACCCCTGGCTCGCCGGCCCCGCCCCCACCGCCCGCCTGGACCCCGAACGCCTCGGCGAGCGGATCCTCAACCTGCTGTCGTCGCAGAACATGTGCGTGCTCGCCACCGCCGGCCCGGACGGCCCGCTGGCCACCCCGGTCCGCTATTTCCACCTCGACTTCGCGGTCATGTTCACCGCCGCGGCCACCTCGCCGAAGATGCGCAACATCGCCGCCGACCCACGGGTGTCGGTCGGGGTGTTCGCCCCGCTCGTCGGGCAGGCCAGCAGCCGCGGCGCGCAACTGTTCGGGCAGGCCCGGGTGCTGCACGAGGGCGACGCCGACTTCGCGCACTGGTGGCCGACGGTGCGCTGGCAGTCCGACCACGCGGAGCGGGGACGGTCGCTGGACGAGCCACCGAGTGGACCGCTGGTCGTCGTCGAGGCCGACCGGATCGTCTACACCGAACACTGGCTGCGCCGCGACGGGTACGCCCCACGCCAGTTCTGGCGACGCCCACCTCGGTAGTTCCTGGCAACGCCCGGCAGGCCCGACCCGTCCTCCGGCGCACCGTCGGGTAGCCGGATGCGTCACAACCCGTAGGCCATCCTAGGAGGCTAGCTGGATGCTGGGTCCTGGTCGAGGCTGACGGAATGGACAGCCGGCGGGGACCTCCGGACCCACCCTCGCCGACCTCGAGTCCACACCGGAGTGTCAGCACATGGGAAGCCCGAGCTCAGTCCACCAGATAACTCCGCGCCACTCCGCAGCGGCCTGTGGCGGGCGCTGGCCGAGCGAGCCACCGGCCGCCGCTTGGCGCCGCCGGGCCCCACCGGCCGCACACCGTCCGCCCTCGAATCCGGCCGCACCGAACCTCCCGCGCCGTCGACCACAGTGGAGCGACACGAGCCTGGACGCCAGCAACAGCCCCCGTCCGGAAAGACAGTTCGACCCCGTCGCGACCCGACGGCCGGGTGCACTTTCCGAGAATCAGTGGCCTCAGCGCCCGGAATGGCCACTCTTTCTCTGAAACTGCGCGCATCTGGGGGTGGGGGTGGGGGCTGGAAGGCGCAGGACCGCGACGCGCCGGGCGGCCGGCCGCCGCGGAAACCGGCCGAGCCGGACAGCTCTTCGCACAGGGGGACGGGCCAGCGCGGAAGCCCACTTCTCGTCGCAACGGGACGACCGGCGCGAACAGGTACGACCGGAAGGGCGTTGTGGGCGGTCCTGTGCGGGCATTTCCGCAGCTCCCCGGCGCGAGGTAAAACTCGTGACGGCAACGAAGATTTCTCATTTACGTCGGGCGCGACGCCCAACCCTCCTAGTGTTGGCCACACCGGTGCTAGTTACGGAGTTGGCCACCCGAACGACGTCCCACGCAGACAGCGGACGAAAAGTGAGGGAAGACGCGTATGAAGGCACAGTCAGTTCTCGTATCGACGGCGCTCGGCGTGGGACTCGGCACGCTTCTGCTCCCGGCCGCCGCGCTCGCGCAGACCATCGTGTCACCGGCCACCACACCGGTCGGCGGGACGGTCGTACTCACCGCGACCACCTGCAACCCGAACGCGGGCGACGCGATCTTCCGCGTCACCGGCCCGAACCGGGACCAGAACGTCCGCTCCACCACCGCCGCCGCGGGCGGCGGGCTGAGCGCGGAACTCTTCACCGCCGGCTTCACCCTGGGCACCTACACGGTGACCACCACGTGCGGTGACGGCAGTTCCGGGGGCAGCGCCACCTTCACCGTCACCCCGATCGGCGCGGCGCCGGCCGGTGGCGGCGGCGATGACAGCACCACCGGCCTGCTGGCCGCGGGCGGCGCGCTCGCCGGAGCCGCCGCGATCGGGGCGACCGTCATGGTCCGCCGCCGACGCCGAGCGGCCGCGCCCGTCGCCTGACCCGTACCTCACACCATCCCTAGGACGGGGTGCCCGCACCGGCGCGACCGGGACGGGCACCCCGACCGCATCGCCGTGTCGCGGGAGGTGAGGCGATGGCCCTCGGCAGGTGGTTCACGCGTACCCGGGCGTCGGTGGCGGCGGTGACGGTGGCCGGCGCCGCCGGACTCAGCCTGATCACGGTGGGGCTCACCGCGTCGCCGGCGGGGCCGCCGCAGCCCGGCGTGGGCGCGCGCGGCGCCGACCGCAGCGGATCCCCCGGGCCGGTGCTGCCCCGCTCGGAACCGGTCCGCATCGACATCCCGGCCATCGGCGTCCACGCCGACCTGGTGTCCGTCGCCGGCGACCCGAACGGCACCCTGGAGGTGCCGCCGCTGGACCGCCCCACCGTCGCCGGCTGGTACCGGCCCGGCGTCAGCCCCGGTGAGGCCGGCAACGCCGTGATCGTCGGCCACGTGGACACCCGCGACGGCCCGGCGGTCTTCTTCAACCTGGGGCGGCTGCGGCCCGGCGACACCGTACGGGTCACCCGCGCCGACGGGCGGGCGGTGACGTTCGCGGTGGACGGCGTCGGGGCGTACCCGAAGCGGAGCTTTCCCACCGCGCTGGTCTACGGACCGGGCGGGCCGGGCGCGGGGCTGCGCCTGGTGACCTGCGGCGGACGCTTCGACGAGCGCTCCCGCGACTACTCCGACAACATCGTCGTGCGGGCCACCGCCGTGGCCTGACCCACCACCACCGGCGGGAGCTCCGTCGTACTACGGTGGGCCCCCGGATCGAGGGCGGCGGAGGTGGACGGTGGCGGCACGGCTCATTCCGCGACTGGGGTCGTTGGTCGACCGGGTGCTCGGCCGCGAGGCCGAGGCGTCCGCGCCGGCCCCGCGGCGGTCCAATCCGGACGCCGTGGTCGACTGCGCGGTGTATGTCAACGGCCGCCGGGAGTCCGGCCGCCCGCACTACGCCGACGCGTACGCCCGCTCCCGGCGCGGCCGCAACGCCTTCGTCTGGCTGGGGCTGCACGACCCGGGCGCGGCGGTGATGGCGGCGGTCGGGCGCACCTTCGGCCTCGACGAACTCGTCGTGGAGCAGGCGCTCGCCGACGGGCACCGGCCCACCGTGCAGCGGCACGACGGGGTGACCCTGTTGGTGCTGCGCACCGCCAGCTACGTCGAGCACGCCGAGCTGACCGCGACCTCCGAGGTGATCGACACCGGGGACGTGATGGTCTTCCTGGGCGACCGGTTCGTCATCACCGTCCGGCACGGCGCCTCCGGCGCCCTGACCCCGGTCCGGCACGACATCGAGAGCCGCCCGGCGATGCTGGCCGAGGGGCCGTGGGCGGTGGCGTACGCGGTGGCCGCCCGAATGGTCGACCTGTACCTGGAGGTCGCCGCCCACCTGGAGAAGGACCTGGAACGCGTCGAGGAGAGCGTCTTCGCCCCCGACCGGGGCGCCGACATCCAGCACATCTACCAGCTCAAGCGGGAGGTGGTGGAGTTCAAGCGGGCGGTGCTGCCGTTGCAGGAGCCGGTGCGCGTGCTGGTCGCCGACCGGGCCGGTGGGCCGCCGCCGGGGCTGCGCCGCTGGTTCGTCGACGTCGAGGGCCGGCTGAGCCGCGCGGTGGAGCGGGTCGCCGCGTACGACGAGCTGCTCAACTCGGTGCTCCAGTCCCGGCTCGCGCAGCTCGCCGTCGACCAGAACAACGACATGCGCAAGATCGCCGCGTGGGCCGCGATCGCCGCCACCCAGACCGCCGTGGCCGGCGTGTACGGCATGAACTTCACCCACATGCCCGAGCTGACCTGGCGGTACGGCTACGCCGGCGCCCTGCTGCTGATGGCGACCGCCGCAGTGGTCCTGCACCGGCTCTTCCGCCGCTCCGGCTGGCTCTGAGCCCTCCGCCAGACCCGGTGCAGACAGGACGAGCCGGATCAGGGCCGGATCAGGGTCGGATCACGCTCGGCGAGCGCGGCCAGCTCCCGGTCCAGCGAGAACAACCAGGCGCGCGCCCCGTACCGGCCCCGCCCGGCGGACGGCGGCGGCACCGCCGCCCATAGGCTGTCCACCGTGATGTGGCAGCGGTACGTCGCGATCGGCGACAGCACGACCGAAGGGCTCGACGACCCGGACGACGCCGGCGGCTACCGGGGCTGGGCGGACCGGTTCGCCGAGGCGGTGGCCCGGGAGCAGGGCGGCCTGGAGTACGCCAACCTGGCGATCCGGGGGCGGACCACCGCCCGCATCCTCGCCGAGCAACTGCCGGTGGCCCTCGATTTGGCGCCGGACCTGTGCACGGTGGTGGCCGGCATGAACGACGTGCTGCGGCCCTCGTTCGACGCGCGGCGGATCGCCGCGGACGTGGCGACGATGCAGCGGGCGCTGGTCGGCCAGGGCGCCACCGTGCTGACCTTCACGCTGCCCGATCCGGTGCCGGTGATGCCGCTGGCCCGCCCGCTGCGCGGCCGGGTGGTCATGCTCAACGCGGCGCTGCGGCGGGTCACCGCCGAGACCGGGGCCACCCTGCTGGACTTCGCCGCCCACCCGGTCGCCTCCGACCCCCGGCTGTGGAGCGAGGACCGGCTGCACGCCAACAGCGCCGGCCACGAGCGGATCGCCGCGGCGCTCGCGCACACCGCCGGCCTGCCCGGGTACGACGACTCGTGGACCCGACCTCTGGCGGTCGCACCCCGGCGACGCGGGCACGAGGTGCTCCGCACCGAGCTGGCCTGGACCCGGTGGCACCTGCTGCCGTGGCTGGCCCGGCACCTGCGCGGCCGCTCCTCGGGCGACGACCGGGTGGCGAAGCGCCCGGTGCCGCTGCCGGTCGAGCTGACCTGAGCGGACGGTCGGGGCGGCCGGAGTCGGCCCGGGCCGGCATGATGGGCCGGTGGACCGTACCGAACGGGCGGCGCTGGCCGCCGAGACCGACCGGCTCGTCGCCGAGGGCCGGTACGGGCCGGTACCGGCCGCCACCCTGCACCTGCCCGACGAGCCGCTGCCCGAGCCCGGCCCGGCGGGACCGTCCACGGTGGAGGTCACCGACGAGACGAGCCTCGCCGCCACCCGCCGGCTCGCCGGCACCGCCGACGGCCGGGTCGCCTGCCTCAACTTCGCCTCCGCGAAGAAACCCGGCGGCGGGTACGCCACCGGCGCGCACGCCCAGGAGGAGAGCCTGGCCCGGTCCTCCGCCCTGGCCGCCAGCCTGCGGACGGCGCCGGAGTTCTACGCGTACCACCGGGCCCGGCCGGACCCGGTCTACTCCGACCGGGTCATCCACTCCCCCGACGTCGCGGTGTTCCGGGACGACTCGGGGCGGCTGATCGCGCCGTACCCGGTGACCTTCCTGACCGCGGCGGCGCCGAACGCCGGTGCGCTGCGCGAGCCGGTCGACCTGCCCGGGGTGCTGCGACGTCGCGCAGGGCGGGTGCTCGGGGTGGCGCTGGCGCACGGACACCGGCGGCTGGTGCTCGGCGCCTGGGGCTGCGGGGTGTTCCGCAACGACCCGCGCCAGGTCGCCGCCGCCTTCGCCGACCTGCTCGGGCCCGGCCGCCCGTACGCGGGCCGGTTCGACCTGGTGGTGTTCGCGGTGCCGGATCCGACGAACCGGGGCCCCTTCGCCGCGGCGTTCGGCTGAACGGTCAGCGGTCGATCGGCGGCCGGGTCCGGGCCCGCTTCAGCTCGAAGAACCCGTCGGTGCCGGCGACCAGCACCACCCCGTCCCAGAGCCGGCCGGCGTCCTCACCACGCGGGATCGGCGCGACCACCGGCCCGAAGAACGCGGTGCGCCGGCCGGCGTCGTCGGTGACGTGGATGGTCGGGGTGCCGAGGTCCTCGCCGACCGGTTCCAGGCCGGCGTGGTGGCTGGCCAGCAGCGCCGCGTCGTACACGGTGGAGTCGGCTGCGTCGGCCAGCTCGACGGGCAGCCCCACCTCGGCCAGCGCCGCCCGGTAGAGGTCGGGCCCGATCGGCGCCCGGTCGTGGTGGATCCGGTTGCCCAGCGCGGTGTAGAGGTCCCGCAGCACCTCCGGGCCGGCCTTCATCTCCGCCGCCACCACGACCCGCACCGGGCCCATGCCGGGCTTCAACCACTCCCGGTACCACTCCTCCAACCCCTCGCGACCCTCGTTGAGCACGCTGAGGCTCATCACGTGAAAACGCACCTCGACCGCGCGGACCTGTTCCACCTCCAGCAGCCAGCGGGAGGCGTTCCAGGCCCAGGGGCAGCGCGGGTCGAACCACATGTCGGCCGTCGTCATCGTCGTTCCGGTCCTTCCAGGATCTTTGTCGTCCTTCGATCCTGGCCGGTGGAGCGGCCCAGTGTGAGAGCCGATTTCAGGGTGATCGGCTGGGCCAATCGGCGACCGGCACGCCGAGGGCCGCCGACCGGCAACGGCAACACGGCGATCGGCTACTGCCAGTAGTGCATGACCGGTCGATGGGCCGGTGAGCGATATGACTCTGAGGCATATTTATGGCTCACAGGCATATCGCTCACCACGAACATGTCTCCCAGCGGAGACCTGACCAACCGGCCCGCGAGCTGTGAGCGAGGGTGTCGGTCGGCCGTCGGTAGGCGCCTGGGCAGGAGGCCACCCGTCCGCCGGTTCAGTGCCGGATGTCCGGATCGAGGTCGATGGTCGCCGCCTGGATATCCGGTCTGACCTGCGGTGTCGGGTGGGCGGCGCCGGTCCGG
>NZ_JAGPYL010000248.1:0-1501 GCF_018070095.1 Micromonospora sp. U56 | reverse complement strand
GGGGTGGCACCGGCCACCGGACGCCCGGCCGCCGGCGGCACCTCCGCCACCGCCTCCTCGGTCGCGTCGGCCGACGCGTCGACGGCCTCGGTCGGGTCGACGGCCACGGCCGAGCCGCTCGGCTCCGGCGTGGCGAACGCCTCGCCGGCGAGCAGGCCGACCACGTTGCGGGTGGCGCTCTGCCGGGCGAGCAGCCGCAGGTTGGCGTCGTACGCCTCGGCGGCGAGGGTGACGCGACCCCGGTTGACGTCCTCGGCGAAGGCCACCCGGTAGCGGGCGGTGACCGTCCGGTCCGGGCAGAGCGTGCCCGGGTCAAGCTGACGGTCGGTGAGCCGGGCGATGTCCCCCTCGGTCTGGATCTGCAACGGGAAGCTGCCCGAGTCCTCCACCCGGTCCACCTTCACCTGGTCCAGCCGCAGGCCCCGCACGCTGAGCACCATCGACCAGCGGACCTTCACGCACCGGCCGCCGTCGTTGCGCGACACCACCGCGGAGAGGGTGCTCACCTGGTCGCCGGCACTGAACTCGTCCGGCAGGCCGCTCAGCTCGGTGGCGAAGCCGGCCGCCGCCGAGGCCGGCACGGGCGCGGCCAGCCCCACCACGGACAGGCAGGCCAGCACCACCCCGGCCCGCAGCGCGTTCCGCCACACCGTCACCACCGCCTCGCCCTCCCGTCGGTCGCATCCACCTGGCAACGCTATGAGCGGTGCCGGGTAGCCGGTAGACGGGCGTGTTCGCACGAACCGTGAAGTACAGGTCGGGTTATCACGCTGGGTGGTGAACCGGTCACGCCCGACCCGCGACACGCCCGGGAACCGCCCCGGGAGACAATTCCCCGGTGTCCGATCTCTCCGCGGCCTTCGTCCGGCTGCACGCCCGCCTCACCCCGGTGGCCTTCGTCCCCGAGGTGCGGCTGCACCAGGCCGACGAGCCGATCGGGCTCTGGGAGCTGACCGAGGGCGAGTTCCGCAGCTCCCAGCCGCCGCCGTTCTGGGCCTTCGCCTGGGCCGGTGGCCAGGCGCTGGCCCGCTACGTCACCGACCATCCGGAGCTGGTGGCCGGCCGCCGGGTGCTGGACCTGGCGTCGGGCTCCGGCCTGGTCGCCATCGCGGCCGCCCGGGCCGGCGCGACCACCGTCCGCGCCGTCGAGGTCGACGAGCGGGCGGTGGCCGCCGTCGCGCTCAACGCCGAGGCCAACGGGGTACGCGTCGACGCCGAGTTCGGCGACATCCTCGACGCCGACGCCGGGGACGCCGAGGTGGTGCTCGCCGGGGACGTCTTCTACAGCGAGGCGATGGCCCGGCGGGTGCTGCGTTTCCTGCTGCGGGCCGCCCGCTCCGGTGCCCGGGTGCTGGTCGGCGACCCGGGGCGGGCCTTCCTGCCCCGCGAGCGGTTCCGCGAGCTGGCCGCCTACGACGTGCCGGTGCCGGAGGCGCTGGAGAGCGTAGGGGTGAAGCGCACCACCGTCTGGGAGCTGGACCCGACCCCGCCGGGAGCCGCC
>NZ_JAGPYL010000247.1:0-1503 GCF_018070095.1 Micromonospora sp. U56 | reverse complement strand
GTCGGCGAGCACCGCACCCCGCCCGGTGGCGGCTCCGGTGCCGGCCACGGCGGTCAGGTCGGGCACGGTGGCGCCGACGCGGACGTCGCGGACCTCGCCGTCGTCGCCGACCCGCGCGCAGAGCCCGCCACCGTCCACGCCCGCCAGCCGGGGCGGCGACGCGGGTGGGGCGGTGGGGCCGCTGGGCACCAGGTCTGGCAGCTTGGGCAGGGCGGCGAACCGGCCGAGGGTGATCGGCTTCGGGTCGCCCTGACCGGTGCGGGCCATCAGCAGGGCCGCCTGCAACTCGGTGATGCCGGCGAGGCCGTCGGACTCGGCGACCGCGTACTGCCGCCCGCCGCCGGAGTTGCGGACCAGGTAGACGTCACCGACCGCGGCGCCGGCGACCCGGGCGGCGGGCTGACCCAGCTCGGGCAGGGCCGGCGGAGCCAGGTCGGCGCCCGCGGGCAGCGTGTTGAGCAGGGCGGGCGCCACCGGCACCGCCCGCTCCCGGGTGGCGGCCAGGGCCGCCAGCACCCGGCTGGTGTCGCGCAGCAGGAAGCGGCGCTCCCGCCAGACGAGATGCAGCGTGCCGTCCGGATGCCGGACCAGCACCCCCTCCTCGCCGGTCGGCCGCCCGCCGGCGGCCTCCCGACCGATGAGCAGCGCCGAGCGGGGCGTCGGACGCCCGGTCTCGGCCGGCACGACCGAGCAGACCGTCCACGCGGCGGTCGAGAGCCGCCCGGGGGCGGGCAGCGAGTCCGGCGCGTCGGCGATGCCCAGCGGCAGGCCCCGGGGCACCCCCTCGATGGACCGGCGGGAGACCAGCACCGTGCTGGACCGCTCGGCGCCGATGATCAGCAGCGCGGAGGCGTAGTTGAGCACCGGGTGCAGCTTGCCGTCCCGGTAGACGAACCGGGCGCCGGACTCCTTCTCGACGATCACCGCGCCCGGGTCGCGCCACTTGCTGCCGCCGCCGGCGAAGAGGCCGTACAGGGCGAAGCCCCCGAGCCCGATCGCGGCCACCAGCATGCTCGCCAGACCGGCGCCGGCGAGCCGCCGGAACGGCGACCGCGCCGGGTCGGTCTCGCGCATCACCAGCGCGGCGACCGCCCGCTGCACGGTGAACTGGTACGAGTGGAGCTGGTCCTGCCGCGACGGCATGGCGTCCCTTCCGGCGAGTCGTCGGCGGACAGGATATGCGCTGCGTCGATGTCCCGGCGACCCTGCGTCGTCACCGCCGCACCGCCCGGCCGGATGTCGCGCCCCAGGTTCGCCGGGTCGCGTATAACCGGACCGTGGACAGCAGTGAATGGGACGCGCGGTACGCCGCCTCGACGGAGCTGGTGTGGACCGCCGAGCCGAACCGTTTCGTGGTGGAGGCCGCCGCCGACCTGCCCCCGGGTGAGGCGCTCGACCTCGCCGCCGGGGAGGGGCGCAACGCGGTCTGGCTGGCCGGGCGGGGCTGGCGGGTGACCGCGGTCGATTTCTCACCGGTGGCGGTCGCGGGGGGGCGGGGGCAGG
>NZ_JAGPYL010000246.1:0-1514 GCF_018070095.1 Micromonospora sp. U56 | reverse complement strand
GGACCTCCTGGGCATCGTGCAGACCTTCTCGTGGCGGCTGTACGGTCTGCGCCGCTACGAGAAGGAGTTGAAAAGGGCGGACCTGACCATGGAGGGTGACCGGTGAAGGTCACCCGGATCGCCTACTCGGCCCGGCTGAATCCGGGCAAGTACGCCGCACTGGTGGAGCAGGCCCGTCGGTTGGGCCGGGTGCGCAGCGAGGTGTGGCAGCGTTACGGCTCGATCCTCGGAGTCGGGTCCGGGTTGAGAGACCGGCAGGTGCGGGACCGGTGGCTGGCCGACGGCACACACGCGTTGTTTGGTGTGCTGGCGAATGCGTGGAAGGAAACCGTCCGCGACGCCATGGCCGACATCGGAGCGAACATGGAGGCGGCCAAGGTCGAGGTCCGGCGGGCGATCAGCCGACGCACCAACGATCCGGCCGAGCGTAAGCGGATGTTCACCGCGCTGCAGGCGGACCAGTGGGCCAGTGACCCGTTCCTGGCCCGGCAGATGCGCAAGCATTGGAAGCGGGGCCGCAACCGCACGCACGATCAGATCGTGGTGCGCGCCGACAAGTACAACACCGCTGTCGATGGGCGGGGCCGGTTGTGGCTGGCGATTCCCGGTCTCGAGCCCCGCAAGATGGTCAGGATCCCGCTGTCCACGACGGTCGCGCCGACGGGTACCTTGCGGCTGATCCTGCGCAGCGGCCGGGTCGAGGTGCACTACCAGATCGACGCGGCGCAGATGCGGTCGTCGCAGCGGCCGTGCGGCGACCGGAGGCTCGGTGTGGACAAGGGCTACACCGAAGCCCTGACCGACTCCGACGGCCAGCCCCACGGTGCAGGGCTCGGCGTGCTGCTGTCCAGTGAGTCGGATCGGTTGAAGGAACGTAACCGGCGTCGGGCGAAGCTGCGCTCGATCGCGAACAACGCCGCCCTGCGTGGTGACCACGCGAAAGCGCACCGGATCAAGGTCAACAATCTCGGCACGGTGAAGCGGGATCGGCAGGCGGCCCGGCATCGGGCGCGGGTGCGGACGGAGATCTTCACCGCGGTGCACGAGGTCGTGGACGAGGCCGCCACCGTGATCGCCGAGGATCTCACCAAACGCTTCACCGGCCGCAAAAAGCTTCCTAAGAACATCAACCGGCGTCTCGCCGCATGGACCAAAGGAGTCACCGCCGAGGCCCTGAAAAGCGTGTCGGAGCGTAGAGGTTCTGCGCTCATTCCCGTCAACGCCGCCTACACCTCACAAACCTGTCACCGCTGCGGCCGGTTCGGCCGCCGTAGCGGGGACCGGTTTCACTGCACCTGTTGCGGGGTGGTGTGGCAGGCCGACGTGAACGCCGCGATCAACATCCTGCACCGAGCTGGCGACCCCGACATCGCCCTGCACACCCCACACCACAAGGTGAAGCAGATCCTGCAGGACCGAACCGATCGCCACCGGACCAGACTGCCGGTCCAGGACTCCAGCCCAGCCACCGCTGGCCGGAGAGCGAATTATCCGAACGGCTCAGCTACGAGCAA
>NZ_JAGPYL010000245.1:0-1598 GCF_018070095.1 Micromonospora sp. U56 | reverse complement strand
CGGAAGGGCCGCAGGGCTGAGCGTTGCCGGCTGCCGACGCTCCGGAACTTGTCAAGGTCGGTGGGACCAGTGGGTGTTACGCCGCTTGGGGTAGTGGTTGATCGGTTGCCGGTTCGGGTGGGTTGATCCAGACGGCGTCGGGCAGGTGCAGCGCTTTCGGTCTGGGCCGGCGGGAGAAGCGTTCGGGGTGGGCGGTCCAGGCGGTGTCGAGGGCCTGTTCGCGTTGTTTCTGTTGAGTCGCGGCGTGGCCGTAGTGGACGTCGGCGGGGGTGTGCAGCCCGATGCCGGCGTGGTGGTGTTCGTGGTTGTACCAGGCGAAGAACGTGTCGCAGAACGCGCGGGCGTCGGTCAGGGATCCGAAGCGTTCGGGGAACGTGGGGTGGTACTTCACGGTCTTGAACGCGGCTTCGGAGAACGGGTTGTCGTTGCTGACCCGGGGTCGGGAGTGCGTGCGGGTGACGTGCAGGTCGGCCAGGAGTGTGGCGACGCGTGTGGAGGTCATGGAGGTGCCGCGGTCGGCGTGCACGACCTGCGGGACGCCGTGCAGGGTGATGATCTCGGAGATGAAGTCGTGGGCGATCTCGGCGCTTTCTCTGGCGGCGACATGATGTCCGACGATGTATCGCGACCAGATGTCGATCATGACGTAGGCGTCGTAGTAGACGCCCTTGGCCGGGCCGGGGAGCTTGGTGATGTCCCAGGTGAACACCTGCCCCGGCCCGGTCGCGGTCAGCTCCGGACGGGCCCGGGTGGGGTGTCGGGCCTGGCGGCGCCGGTCGACGACCTGATCGTTGGTGCGCAGGATGCGGTAGAGGGTGGAGATCGAGGCCAGGTAGACGCCCTCGTCGAGTAGCGTCGCGAATGTCTCGGTCGGGGTGGTGTCGACGAACCGGTCGCTGTCGAGCACCGCCAAAACGTGAGCGCGTTCAACGTCGGACAGTCGGTTCGCCGGCGCCGGCCGCGGCGCCGGCGAACGCCCATCAGGGGTGCGGGCGCGTCGGTGGGCGGTGCTGCGGGCGATCCCGGTCAACCGGGCCGCATTGCGGGTCGACGTCGCCGCGGCGAGCAACTGGGTGTGGGCGTCGGTCAGGGCTTGGTCGGCTTGGTGTCGGTGTCCGCGCTCTCGGAGATCTCGGCCAAGAGCGCGTGTGCTTTTCCCATGATGTCCAACGCCGCCTCGGTCCGGGCGATCTTGCGGTTGGCCAGCTCCAACTGGCGGCGCAGCCGGGCGATCTCGGCCTGCTCCCCACTCGGGCGTCCGACGCTCTGACCGGGCTTCTTCGCCTCGAGCAGGCCGGCATCACGGGCGCGGCGCCACTCACTCATCAACGACGAGTACAAGCCGTTACGGCGCAGATACCCGTTGCCGTCGCCGTCGGCCACGGCTTGTTCGTACTCGGCGAGCAGCCGCAGCTTCTCCGCCGGAGGAAACGACCGCCGCCGTGGCCGGTCTGATCGAGGTCCTTCCGTCGCCATGACCCCATCGTGCCTGACGGACATATCTGTGCTGGGAATCGTCATCGAAGGAAGATCCATCCTCGCCCCGGGAGGGCTACTTGCTCTGAACCACTGGACTCACCCAACCCTGACACCCAGGG
>NZ_JAGPYL010000244.1:0-1561 GCF_018070095.1 Micromonospora sp. U56 | reverse complement strand
TGTCATTCCTGAAGGAGTGGGGCCGTGTCAACCCTTCTTGGTCGGACTGCTTGCGACCGGTTTGTGCTGATTCCCGGCTCGGTGCAGGCAAACGCCGGTAAGGGGTCGGGGTCAAGACTCGACCGGAGGTCGACCGCGTCAGCGGCTTGGTCTTGACGCCGATCCCGCGCGGCGCAGAATCGGTGCGCCGGGAGACACACGCTCAGCTGGTGAAGTTGTGGGGGTGTGGCCGTGTTCTTCACCGTCCGTAATGTGGACGAGTTGGCAAGCCGGGAGGGTCCCGGTGCCGGTCATTCCTTCGCCACGCGGGTCTGCCCTGGTGGCATGAAGTGAAACGGCCGCGGCCAGGCGGGGTCAATCAAATCACTCGACCACGCCGGCGGGGGTCAGACAGACCACGACCTCGCGCCTGGCCGCGCCGGGACCGGGGGTGTTCATGCCGGGGTGGTGGCCAGGCAGCGGATGTGTCCGTCGCGGAGGCCGTAGTAGACGAGGGTGAGTAGTTCGCGGGCGGCGGCGACCTTGGCGATGTTGTTGCCTCGCCGGGCAGCGAGCCGGGCCTTGGTGTCCGCGAGGGGCCCGTGGTGGACGCGTTGGACGGCTTCGACCGCGGCCCAGCGGACGAGGTTGTTGCCCTGCTTGGTGATGCGCCCACGGTGGACTTTCGTGTCCGACTCGCGGTGCCGGGGTGTCATGCCGGCCCAGGAGCACAGCTGCTGCGGACGGGCGAAACGGGTCACGTCGCCGATCTCGGCGACGAACACCGCGCCCAGCACGGGACCCACGCCGGGCAGGGCCTGGATCGCCCGGAACCCCGCGTGGTGCTTCAACTCGGCGCTGACCCGCTTGCCGACCATGTCGATCTCGAAGGTGTACGCGTCGATCAACCGGAGCAGCGACAGCACGCGGGCCTGGAACGGTGGGTCGAGGCGCAGCTCGTCGAGCTGCCGACGGCCGGCGACGCCGAACACGTCCGAGGGCGCCAGGGTGACGCCCTGCCGGGCGAGCACGGCGTGGACCTGCGCCTTGAGCCCGGAACGCAACGCGACGAGCTTGGCCCGATGCCGCACCGACTCCCGCAACGCCCGCACCTGCGGCGGCGCGATCCACGCCTCAGGCAGACGGCCCATGCGCAGCAGGTCAGCCAGGTCGGCGGCGTCACGCTCGTCGTTCTTGACCCGCCGGTACGCGAAGCCCTTCACCCCCAACGGGTGAGCCAGGTGCACCGTGGCGCCGGCGTCGGTGAGGACGTCCGCAGCCCAGTACCAGCCGTAGGTGGCCTCCAGCACCACCTCCGGGGCCTCGCCCCACGAACTGACCTGCGCGGCGAACTCGACCGGGTCGCTGGCGATACGCACCACCGGCCCGATCCGCTCGCCGTCCGGAGTCATCCGCACGATCACACTGCGCCGCCGATGCAGATCTATCCCCACATACTGCCGGCCGTCATACTCGTCCACAGGGGCCTCCTTCGTCGTGGTACGTCGTGACAACCCCAGGGAAACCCCTGACCAGGGTGACTGTCACGAGGAGCGGAGGCCCCGCTCCTTCATCGCATCAA
>NZ_JAGPYL010000243.1:0-1572 GCF_018070095.1 Micromonospora sp. U56 | reverse complement strand
CTGGCGCACTGCCCGGAAAAGAGCCCCCTCACCACGCCGATCCCACCCGGCCGCCCGGTGGTGCACTTTCGGAGAAAGAGTGCCCTCACGGTGCCGGATAGCCACGCTTTCTCTGAAGGAGGCCCCAACCGGGCGGGGGGTGGGGTGGGTGGGGTCAGTGGCGGCGGGTGCAGACCTCGGGGGCGCGGGCGACGGTGTCGGTGGACCAGGCGACCGCGACGGTGAAGCAGTAGTCGTTGGTGCGGTCCAGGCCGTAGACGACGAAGCTGTTCGTGCCGGCGGGCAACTCCTGGAAGGCGCGCGGGTCCTGCCCGGCGCGACCGCCGGAGATGACCACCGGCCCCTCCGCCCCCGCCGGGTACTCCCAGTCCAGCGCGATGTTGTCGCGCCGGTCGCGCAGGGTCACCCGGGCCGGTGGGGTGCCGGGCGGGGCGGCGACCCCGGCGCTGGACGGCGCGGACGAGGCGGTGGGGCTCGGCGGGCCGGTCGGCGCGGCGGCGGGCGCCGGCGGGTGCGCGGCGGCCGCGATCAGCCGGTCGGCCTCGTCGTGGCGGATCCGTCGGCGCGGGTCCCGATGCAGCAGCCCCTCCAGCGCCGGCCCGAGCGGGCCGGCGTGCGGCGCCGGGTCGGGCGGCTCGGTGGCCAGCGCCGCCAGGGTCGCCATCGCGGTGCTGCGGGCGTACGGCGAGCGCCCCTCGACGGCGGCGTGCAGGGTGGCGCCGAGCGACCACAGGTCGGCCTCCACGCTGGACACCCCCTCGGCGGCGCGTTCCGGGGCGACGAACTGCGGCGAGCCGAGGATCATCCCGGGCCGGGTCGTCAATCCGTCACCACCGTCGAAGGTGGCCAGCCCGAAGTCGGTGAGCATCACCCGCCCGTCGTCGGCCATCAGCACGTTCTGCGGCTTGACGTCGCGGTGCAGCACCCCGGCGTCGTGCGCGGCGCGCAGCGCGGCCAGCAGCGCCCGCCCGATGCCGGCCGCGCGCACCGGGTCGACCGGGCCGGTGTCCTCCAGGACGGCCTGCAACGTCCGGGAGGGGACGTACTCCATCACGATCCACGGGTGGTCGTCGACCTGCACCACGTCGTAGACGCGGACCACGTTGGGGTGGTTGAGCCGGGCCGCGGTGCGCGCCTCGCGCAGCGTCCGCAGCCGCAGCTCGTCGCGCTCCGCCTCGGCCAGCCAGTGTGGCGGGACGACCTCCTTGACCGCCACCTCGCGGTGCAGGATCCCGTCCCGGGACCGCCAGACGCGGCCCATCCCGCCCCGACCCACCAGTTCCACCAGGCAGTACCGGCCGGCGATCACTACCTGCTGCACGGTTCTCCTCACCGTTGGCCGACGTACACCTTGACGATCTCTCCGCCCTAAGGTACGGAGATTCCCTCCACGCTGCGCGGACCGCACAGCGTCGGGGCGGATTCCTGCTTCTCGGCGCGGTGCTGGCAGGGGTGCCGGTCTTACCTGCGCTCCACAGGCGTTTAGGCTCTCGGCGCGTCCCGCCGCGAGTATGTTTCTGGCCGCGTTGACGTCCCGGTCGTGGGCGGCCCCGCACGGGCAGGTCCACGACC
>NZ_JAGPYL010000242.1:0-1588 GCF_018070095.1 Micromonospora sp. U56 | reverse complement strand
GCCGCCGCCCCGCCCGCCCCCCCCGCGCCCCCGCGCCCGCGACCCCCCCCGCGGCCCCGCGGGGCCCCCCCCCCCCCCCTACCGCGCCACCGCCCCCGCCTGCCGCTCTCGTCCGGTCCGGGGGTGACCGGTGTCCCGGGTGCCCGGGCGGGGACCGGCGGGCACCGAGCGCGGCGGCGCGGACACCCGGCGTGTCGCCTGCGGGTTCCGCCCGGCGGTAGCCGTCGCGCGGTGCGACGATGAGGGCGAACGCCGAGCGGGGGAGCGGGCCCGCACGCCTGACACATCGTCAGGCGGATCGGGCACCGGATGTCACTGTGCTGGGCCCCGGAGGGTGCTCCCGCGCCTAGACTGCCGCCGGCGGGACCGGTCGACCGCGCCGGCAATGGGGCCGGCGCGGGGCCGAGCAGTCGGGGGTGAGCTGCCCCGAAGAGAGGTGTCTGCATCGTGAAGGTCGGAATCCCACGCGAGGTCAAGAACCACGAGTACCGCGTGGCGATCACGCCGGCGGGCGTCAACGAGTTCACCCGCCACGGGCACGAGGTCTTCGTCGAGTCCGGCGCCGGTGTCGGGTCGACCATCAGCGACGACGAGTTCGCCGCGGCCGGCGCCAAGATCCTGGGCACCGCCGACGAGGTGTGGGACACCGCGGAGCTGGTGCTCAAGGTCAAGGAGCCGATCGCGGAGGAGTACCACCGCATGCACGAGGGGCAGGTGCTCTTCACCTACCTGCACCTGGCCGCCTCCAAGGAGTGCACCGACGCGCTGGTCGACCGCAAGGTCACCGGCATCGCGTACGAGACCGTCGAGATGCCCGACCGGTCGCTGCCGCTGCTCGCCCCGATGTCCGAGGTGGCCGGCCGGCTCGCCCCGCAGGTGGGCGCCTTCTACATGATGCGCACCGGCGGTGGCCGGGGCGTGCTCCCCGGCGGCGTCTCCGGCGTGTACGCGGCCAAGACCGTGGTCATCGGCGCCGGTGTCTCCGGCCTGAACGCCGCGGCGATCGCCCTGGGCCTGCAGTCCGAGGTGCTGCTGCTGGACAAGAACGTCGCCCGGCTGCGCCAGGCCGACGCCATCTACCGGGGCCACCTGCAGACCGTCGCCTCCAACGCGTACGAGATCGAGCGGGCCGTGGTCGACGCGGACCTGGTCATCGGCGCGGTTCTCGTCCCGGGTGCGAAGGCCCCGAAGCTGATCTCCAACGAGCTGGTCTCCCGGATGAAGCCGGGCAGCGTGCTCGTCGACATCGCCATCGACCAGGGCGGCTGCTTCGAGGACTCGCGTCCCACCACGCACGCCGACCCGGTCTACAAGGTGCACGAGTCGATCTTCTACTGCGTGGCGAACATGCCCGGCGCGGTGCCGAACACCAGCACCTACGCGCTGACCAACGTCACCCTGCCGTACGCGCTGGAGCTGGCCAACCAGGGCTGGCGCGAGGCGCTGCGCCGCGACCCGGCGCTGGCGCTGGGCCTGAACACCCACGACGGCCAGGTCGTCTACGGCCCGGTCGCCGAGGCGCACGGCATGCCGACCCTGGCGCTGGCCGAGGTGCTGGCCTGACCGCTGCACCGGACACCGCCGGCGC
>NZ_JAGPYL010000241.1:0-1670 GCF_018070095.1 Micromonospora sp. U56 | reverse complement strand
ACCACAAGGTGAAGCAGATCCTGCAGGACCGAACCGATCGCCACCGGACCAGACTGCCGGTCCAGGACTCCAGCCCAGCCACCGCTGGCCGGAGAGCGAATTATCCGAACGGCTCAGCTACGAGCAACGAGTAGGAAGCAGGATGATCCGGTGCTGAAGGCGTGTCTCAACGGCGGCCGGGGCCGCGACGAGCACCCCGGCGTGCCGGTCACCCCGGCCGAGCTGGCCGCCGACGCGACCCGCTGCGCCGACCTCGGGGTGGCCGCCGTGCACGTCCACCCCCGCGACGTCTCGGGCGTGGAGTCGATGGCGCCGGCGGTGATCGCCGACGCGGTGACCGCCGTCCGGGCCGCCCGTCCGGGGCTCTCCGTCGGGGTGAGCACCGGGGCGTGGATCGAGCCGGACCCGGCCGCCCGGGTCGCCGCCGTACGGGCCTGGACGGTGCTGCCCGATTTCGCCTCGGTCAACGTGCACGAGGAGGGGGCGGGGGCGGTCGCCGCCGCGCTGCACGAGCGGAGCGTGCTGGTCGAGGCCGGCCTCTGGACCCCGCAGGCCGTCCGCGCCCACCAGGGGTGGCGGGTGCCGGTCGGGCGGATCCTCGTCGAGTGCACCCCGGACGATTCGACCCGGGCACTGGCAGACGCCGACGCCATGCTCGCGCTGCTCGCCCCGGCTGGCCCGCCGGTCCTGCTGCACGGCGAGGGCGCCGCCGCCTGGCCGGTGCTCGCCGAGGCGGTACGCCGGGGCCTGGACACCCGGATCGGCCTGGAGGACAGCCTGGGCCTCCCGGACGGCGCTCCCGCCCCCGACAACGCCGCCCTGGTGGCCGCCGCCCGTGCGCTCGGCGCCTCCTGACCCCGCGCCCTCGCCGCCGGCTGACCCCGCCCTCGACCCCTCCGGATCCCGCGCTCCCGGTGGCCCCCGCCGGGGCCCTGAGCAGGTCCGGAAGGCGACGCGCACCCCGGCTCGCCGGGTCGTTTGTCCGCTGCTGTCCGTCATGCCATCAGCAGCCGGTGACGAGTCAACTTCGCTCCGTTCGGGGGGTTTGATCATGACTTCTTGACCGAACGGCCCTCGGCGACCTAGCCTCGCCCTACAGGCTCACATTGCCCGACCAGCGCAGGCTAAGCGCACAACATAGATCGCGTAACAGAACAGCATCACTTTGGCCAGCTCCACCGGCCTTTGACGGTCGCTCCGGACAGCCGGTCCGGAGCCGATCCGACAACTGCACCCGGCGGTCGACGATGCCCTGCGGGGCACCGCCGACGGAGAGCTGTACCCGCGGCCAGCCGCTCGGTCGGGCGTCCAGGGCCGTGGAGGCGCGTGCCCGCCGGCACGAACCTCCACGGTGTCGACGTTCAGGGGAGGCGGCCATGGCGGGGCGGCACAGGGACCACGGGTCCCCAGGGGGTGTCGGCGGTCGGGGGTCGGCCGGTGGCGTAGGGCGGTCCGACCTCGCGCGCGAGACTGCCGGGGCGCCGAGATGAGCGGCGTCGAGGTGGTGCTGCTCGTCGCCGTGTTGCTGCTGGCGGTGGTCGTGGTGGGCGCGGTGCTCTTCGGCGTCCGGGCGATCCGCGGCTTCCGCGCGGCCCCGGCCCCGGAGGACCCGGCCTTCATCGCCGAGAAGGACCGCCAGGAGCAGTCCCTGGCGGGGCGGCGGGGCGCGG
>NZ_JAGPYL010000240.1:0-1678 GCF_018070095.1 Micromonospora sp. U56 | reverse complement strand
CGGGCTCTGTCGCTCGTTGTGTGAAGGGGTCAGTGTGTGAGCAGGACGCGTTTGCGGAGTAGGTCGAGGCCGGCGCGGCCGAACATCTGCCGTTTGATCATCTTGAGGCGGTTGATGTTGCCTTCGACGGGGCCGGAGCTGTGCGGCAGGATCAGGCCGTTGCGGACGGCGTCGAGGTCTCGGCGTAGGTTGCGGGCGAACCCGGTCAGGGGCGTGAGGGTGTCGTGTTCGACGGCGGTGATCCATTCTTCGAGGCGGTCGCCGTGGCGGCCGGTCATCATGATCGCGAAGGCTCGCACGTGTTTGACCAGCCGGTTCAGGTCTCGGTCGCGGCTGCGAACGTCGCGTAGCTTGATCCTGTCGCGGGGGTCGAGGTGGTCGGGGTGAGTCATGATCCATGAGGTGACCTGGCGCACCGATGGTGGTTTCGGGCCGGGGTGCGGGGCGTGACCGAGACCTTTACGGAAGCGGCGTAGGTATCGCTGGACGGCGAGTTCCCCGCCGGGGTAGCCCTGCTGTTTGATCTCACGGAACAGTTGGGTGGCGTTGCGTTCTCCGTCGTTCCAGCGCTGATGCAGGTAAGCGACGTAGTCGTCGACCAGGTGCGCGCGTTGCTCGATGACGGCGGTCAGCTCCTCGACGCTGGCGACGTTGAGATATTTGCGGACCGTGGCTTGGTGCAGGCCGAGTTTGCGGCCGATCGCCGACTTGTTCAGTCCCTGAGCGGCGAGGTCGTGAACGGCGGTGTGGTGCTCACGAAGGCGGGTCACGATCTTCTTCTCGGGTAGCGGCTGCACCTCGGCGGGCATGGTGTCGTCTGGCGGTGGCGGTGCGGGCGCGACGAGCCGGGATCGATAGACGTTGACGGTCTTCTCAACCGCTTGCCCCAGGTTCTGCCAGAGGTGGAACCGGTCCGCGACCTGCACCGCATCCGGGGCGCCGCAGCGGGCGCCTTCGCCATAGCCGCCAGCGCGGTCGCGGCAGATCACCTGGATTTCCGGGTGTTGCCGCAGCCACGCGGCGAGGCTGTCGCCGTCGCGGCCGTCGAACATGTCAACCGGGCGGTGGCTGGCCATATCGATCAGCACCGTGCCGTAATGACGTCCCCGCCGGAACGCGAAATCATCGACGCCGACGACCGTGATCGGCGTCTTCGGCGGATCAGGTAATGCTTTGACCAGCCGCAGCAACGTGTCGCGACCTGCGGCGGCCCCGATGACCGACGCCAGCCGGGAACCGGCCCGGCCGGCCAGCGCCAGGCCGATCTGCGTGAGCAGGTCGCGCAGCCCCGGCGTCAACCGCGCGTGCGGAGCGGTCAGCCCATCGACCTGTTCGGCGAAGGTCCTTGCCGGGCAGCTGACGTTGTCACAGCGAAACCGCCGGATCTGCACCTGCAGCAGCAACCCAGTCCCGGCTATCGCGACATCGCGCAAGCGGCGCTGATAACGCCCATGCACCCTGCTCGACCGCTGCCGACACCGTCCGCACCGCGCCGTCGCCGCCCGGACCCGACCTGACAGCACCACCACGCCGTCACGCTGCTCAACAACCTCGATCAACAGACCCGACAGATGCGGCAGCAACCGCTCCACAAGCGAACACGCTGGTTATGATCAACGAAAGCGCCGAGCGGGCGACGGAACCGTCCACATCACAAGATCGGCGACAGAGCCAAGGT
>NZ_JAGPYL010000239.1:0-1780 GCF_018070095.1 Micromonospora sp. U56 | reverse complement strand
ACGGAAACGTCGCAGACACCGGTGGCGGGGCCCGCCGCTGTTTGCGCTGCTCACCACCTTCTTTACGACCTGCGCCCCGCTGCGCCCGCCCGACCGATGTGAGGGAAATGCGGGGTTTTTTCAGATACGTCCGCGTCGCGAGGATCCTTCTCATACGGTGTGGATAACAGGCTGCAACCTATTTGTAGCTGCTCGTGCCGCTCAGGTGGTACGAGCCCGTCTGGTAGCAGGAAAGGGCGGAAGGCTCTGATGTCCAACGACCTAACGACTCCCGACGGCGGGGCCCCTTCGGCCCTGTCGTCGACTAGGCGACGCAAGCTGTGGGTCGCCACCGGCGTGGCCGGCCTGACCGGCGTCGTCGGCCTGGCGGCACTGGGCGGGCTGGCGGCCCGCAACGACAACTCCGACGACCCGCAGCGGGCCAGCGACTCGCAGGCGGCGCCGAAGCAGAACGTCAGCGATGCGGGCCCGGACTCCGACAAGCGCGACGACAAGGGCAAGGGACACGACGACCGGGACAGGGGCGAGGACCGCCGGGACCGGGACAAGGACCGGGATCGTGACGAGCACGGTCGGGTGCGGGAGGTGCCGTGTGACGACGAGAAGCTGATCGAGGCTGTCGATCTGGCGAACCGGGATCACGGTGGCACGTTGAAGCTGGCCAAGGACTGCACCTACGAGCTGGACGGGCACGACCGGAAGTCCGGCACGGGCCTGCCGACGATCAAGCAGGAGATCACCATCAAGGGTGAGGACTCCACGATCAAGCGGGACTCCGAGCAGACGTTCCGGCTGTTCCGGGTCGCCGACGGCGGCGACCTGACCCTGAAGGACCTCACGCTCAAGGGCGGCAACGCCTCCGAGTTCAAGTACGGCGGCGACCAGGGCCCCGGCGGGCCGGGTGGGCCGGGCGGACCCGGTGGACCGGGCGGACCCGGTGGACCGGGCGGACCCGGTGGACCGGGCGGGCCCGGTGGACCGGGCGGGCCCGGTGGTCCCCAGGGATCGGGTGGCCCGCAGGGCCCCGGTGACGGCAAGGACGATGACCGCAAGGACGATGACCGCAAGGACGATGACCGCAAGGACGGTGACGCCGACGGTGGTGCGTTGCTGGTCGAGCGGGGCGGTAGCGCGCACCTGAAGAAGGTCACGCTGACCCGCAACAACGCCGAGGGCAACGGCGGCGCCATCGCCAACTTCGGCCGCGTCGACCTCGAGGACAGCGAGGTGGAGAACAACCACGCCCGGGAGAGCGGCGGCGGCATCTTCAACGTCGGCGTCCTCAAGGTCACCGGATCCTCCGACCACAAGGACTGGTTCTCCAACGACAGGGGCGAGTCCGCCCGCGACGACAAGGGCGAGTCCCGCGACAGGGACGAGTCCCGCGACAAGGACAAGTCCGCCCGCGACGACAAGGACGAGTCCCGCGACAGGAACGAGTCCCGCGACAGGGACGAGTCCGCCCGCGACGAGGACAACGACCACAAGGACAAGGACCACAAGGACAAGGACAAGGGCAAGGGCGGGTCCGCCGACGGCCAGGGTGGTTCCGCCGACGGCAGGGACGACTTCGACGAGAAGCGCCGCGAGTCCCGCATCGCCAACAACACCGCCGGCAAGAACGGCGGCGGCATCGCCAACGGCCGCGACAAGGACAAGGACCACGACAAGGACCGCGGCAAGGACCACGGCAAGGACAAGGAACACGGCAAGGACAAGGACTCCTGGCCGCGCTTCCAGGGCCGCGACGAGGCCGGCACCGTGGAGATCTTCAAGACCA
>NZ_JAGPYL010000024.1:0-61706 GCF_018070095.1 Micromonospora sp. U56 | reverse complement strand
GCGTGGGTGCCGACGGCGGGCAAGCGGTCGCTCGTCCCGGTTTCCTCGACGTCGGCGGTGAGGTCGGCCCGCCAGGCGGCGAGCATGGCCGCGAGGTCGTCGCCGTCGGCCCCCTCCTCGCCCCGCCCGAGCGCATCGAGGAGCAGGTCGTCGCGGGTGACCGTGCCGAGGTCCAGCTGCTCGCCGCTGTCCGGCTCGTGCCTGGTCATGCCGCCACCTCGTCAAGTCCGCTGCCCGCAAGGGTACGGAGCCGGGCGAGGGCCCGGGACTGGGCCACCCGTACCGCCGCCGCCGACATGCCGAGGATGGTGCCCACCTCCTCGGCGGTCAGGCCGACCGCCACCCGGAGCGTGATGATCTCCCGCTGGACGTCGGGCAGCCGCTGCAACAGCACCGACAGCCGGCGAGCCAGGTCGGTGGCGACGGCCTGCTGCTCCGGTCCCGGCGCCGCGTCCGGGTGCTCCACCGGGGTGTCGGTCATGGTGACGGCGGAGTCGCGTACCGCCGCCCGCTGGGCGTCGGCGACCTTGTGCGCGGCGACGGCGAAGACGAACGCCGAGAACGGCTTGCCCTGCTCCCGGTAGCGGGGCAGGGCCTTCAGCACCGCCAGGCAGACCTCCTGCGCGACGTCGTCCGCGGTGGTGTACGCCCCACCGACCCGGCCCAGCCGAGCCCGGCAGTAGCGGACGAGCCGCGGCCGTACGTCGGTGAGCAGGGCCGACACCGCCGTCGGGTCGCCATCGGCGGCCCGGCGGACGAGCTCTGGCTCGATCGCTGTGGTCATGGATTGCGAGGCACCTTCATTACCGGCGGGTTAACGGCACGCTATCGAGACGTGGGCCACTTTGCATAGGTCACCCTCTGTGGCTGCCGGCGTGCGCAAAGAAGTGTGTTGCGTTCCGTCCGGCCGGCCCGATGTCACTGATGTCGACGGAGGGAGGGCGCATGGGTGTCGAAGTGGCCGTGCAGGGACTGACCAAGTCCTTCGGTGGCCAGCCGGTCTGGTCGGACATCAGCCTGACCCTGCCGGCGGGGGAGATCTCCGTGCTGCTGGGCCCGTCCGGCACCGGCAAGTCGGTGCTCCTCAAGACCCTGGTGGGGCTGCTGCGGCCCGACGCCGGTTCGATCTGGATCGAGGGCAAGGACCTGCCCCGGCTCTCCGACCGCGCGTTGTACGAGGTACGCAAGCTGTTCGGGGTGCTGTTCCAGGACGGCGCGCTGTTCGGCTCGATGACCATCTACGACAACGTGGCGTTCCCGCTGCGGGAGCACACCCGCAAGTCCGAGTCGCAGATCCGCGACGTGGTCAACGAGAAGCTCGACATGGTCGGCCTGGTCGGCGCCGAGAAGAAGCTCCCCGGGGAGATCTCCGGCGGCATGCGCAAGCGGGCCGGACTGGCCCGCGCGCTCGTGCTCGAGCCCCGCATCGTCCTGTTCGACGAGCCCGACTCCGGGCTGGACCCGGTGCGCACCGCGTACCTCAACCAGCTCATCATCGACCTCAACCAGCGGACCGGGGCGACGTTCCTGATCGTCACGCACGACATCAACACCGCGCGTACGGTGCCGGACAACATCGGGTTGATCTACCACGGGCACCTGGCCATGTTCGGGCCGCGGGAGATGCTGCTGTCCAGCACCGAGCCGGTGGTGCGACAGTTCCTCAACGCCCAGCGGGTCGGCCCGATCGGGATGGCCGAGGAGAAGGACGCCGAGGAGTTGCAGGCCGAGGCGGACGCCGGGGCCGAACTGCCCCCGCTGCCGCCCATCCCGCTGCAGCTGCCGCCCTCGGACGGGCTGCCCCGCCAGGCCGAGCGCCCGCCGGGGCAGTGGTGCCGGGACAACGGCGTCACCCCGCCACCCGGCTCCTTCGAGGGCCGCCGCGACACCGCGCAGCCGACCATCGAGCTGGGCCGGGAGCTCGCCGCCGACGGGCGGCGGCACCGGGAGGTGGCCGGATGAGCGCCCCCGTCGCCGCCGTCCGCGCCACCGGCGACTTCTTCGCGTTCTGCCTGGACACCCTGCGCGGCCTCGGCCGCCGGCCGGTGCAGGTCCGCGAGTTCGTCCAGCAGGCCTGGTTCATCAGCTCGGTGTCCATCCTGCCGGCCGCGCTGGTCTCCATCCCCTTCGGCGCGGTCATCGCGTTGCAGCTCGGATCGCTGGTCCGGCAGCTCGGCGCGCAGTCGTTCACCGGGGCCGCGTCGGTGCTCGCGGTGGTCCGCGAGGCGGGCCCGATCGTCACCGCGCTGATCATCGCCGGCGCGGGTGGCTCGGCCATCTGCGCCGATCTCGGCTCCCGCAAGATCCGGGAGGAACTCGACGCCATGCAGGTGCTGGGCATCGACCCGATCCAGCGCCTGGTGGTGCCGCGCGTGCTCGCCTCGATGCTGGTCGCCGTCCTGCTCAACGGCCTGGTCAGCGTGGTCGGGGTGAGCGGTGGCTACCTGTTCAACGTGGTCATGCAGGGCGGCACGCCCGGCGCGTACCTGGCCAGCTTCCAGGCGCTGGGGCAGCTGCCTGACCTGCTGGTGGGCGAGGTCAAGGCCCTGCTGTTCGGTGCGGCCGCCGCGCTGGTCGCCTCCTACAAGGGGATGACCGCCAAGGGCGGCCCGAAGGGCGTCGGCGACGCGGTCAACCAGAGCGTCGTGATCACCTTCATGCTGTTGTTCGCGCTGAACTTCGTCGTGACGGCCGTGTACTTCCAGGTTGTACCGCAGAAGGGAAGCTGACATGCCGGGCCTGCGGTACCTCGACGACCTGGGCGGCCAGCTCGCCTTCTACCTGCGCGCCTTCGCCTGGACCCCGCGCACTGTGCGCCGCTACAAGCGCGAGGTGGTCCGGCTGCTGGCCGAGGTGAGCTTCGGCTCCGGCGCGCTCGCCGTGGTCGGCGGCACGGTCGGCGTCATCTGCTTCCTGACCTATTTCACCGGCACCGAGGTCGGCCTGCAGGGCTACCAGGCGCTCAACCAGATCGGCAGCAGCGCCTTCACCGGCTTCGTCTCGGCGTACTTCAACACTCGTGAGATCTCCCCCCTGGTGGCGGCGCTGGCGCTGTCGGCCACCGTCGGCTGCGGTTTCACCGCCCAGCTCGGCGCGATGCGGATCTCGGAGGAGGTGGACGCCCTCGAGGTGATGGGCGTGCCATCCCTGCCGTTCCTGGTCACCACCCGCATGATCGCCGGCTTCATCGCGGTCATCCCGCTCTATGTGGTGGGGCTGCTCACCAGCTACCTGGCCACCCGCACCATCGCCGTCTTCTACTTCGATCAGTCGGCCGGCACCTACGACTACTACTTCAATCTGTTCCTGCCCCCCGTCGACGTGCTGTGGTCCTTCTTCAAGGTGCTGGTCTTCAGCGTGATCGTGGTGCTGGTGCACTGCTACTACGGCTACACCGCGAGCGGTGGACCGGCCGGTGTCGGCGTCGCGGTCGGGCGGGCCGTCCGGCTCGCGATCGTCGCGGTCAACATCGTCGACTTCTTCCTGTCGCTGGCCATCTGGGGCGCGACCACCACCGTCCGGATCGCGGGGTGAACATGAGAAATCGCATTCTGGGCATCGTCTTCATCGCCCTGCTGACCGCGGCGCTGACCGCCTCCGTGCTGCAGTACAAGAAGGCGTTCACGCCGGTCGCCTGGGTGACCCTGCACGCCGGTCGGGCCGGGCTGCAGCTCAGCCCGGGCGCCGACGTCAAGGTACGCGGGGTGGTCGTCGGCGAGGTGCGCTCGGTGGGCAGCGAGGGCGCCGGCGCGAGGATCCGGCTGGCCCTGGACCCGGCCACGACGCCCCTGATTCCGGCCGACGTCAGCGCGCGGCTGCTGCCCAAGACGCTCTTCGGCGAGCGGTACGTCGAACTCGTCCCGCCGACCGGCGGCCCGGCCGCACCGATCCGCGACGGCGCGGTCATCGGCCAGGACCGCAGCCGTACGGCCGTCGAGCTGGAACGGGTCCTCGACCAGGCGCTGCCCCTGCTGCAGGCGGTGCGGCCCGACCAGCTTGCCGCGACGCTCGGCGCCATCGCCACCGCGCTGGAGGGACGCGGCGAGCAGCTCGGCGCGAACGTCGAGCGGCTCGACGCATACCTCAAGCAGCTCAACCCGGCCATGCCGACCATCGCGGAGGACATCCGGAAACTGGCGGTCGTGCTGGACAGCTACGACGCCGCGCTGCCCGACCTGCTCGCCTTGCTGCGCGACGTGACCGTCACCTCCCGCACCGTCACCGACCAGCGTGAACAGCTGGCGGCGTTCCTCATCGAGACCACCGACACGGCGGACCTCACGCGCGGCTTCCTGGACCGCCACGGCGACCAGCTCATTTCCCTTGGCCAGGTCAGCCGACCGGTGCTGCAACTGCTTGCCACGTACTCCCCGGAGTACGCGTGCATGATGAGCGGCCTGGTCGCCCTGCAACCCCGCGTCGAGGAGGTCTTCGCCGGCGGGCGGATGCACATCACCCTCGAGGTCACCCGCGACGGCGGCAAGTACGAGAAGGGTCGCGACGAGCCGGTCTACGGCGCGCACGACGGCCCGCACTGTCGGGGCGTGCCCGACCCGGGGAAGCCGGCGCCCGAGGTGCCCATCAACGACGGTTACGACTACCGGGGCGAGCGCCCTCGTACGCCGCTGCCGGTCGGCCTGCCGGGGACCTCGCCGGCCGGCGGGTCCCCGGGCATGGGCCGGGCCGGCACCGCTGAGGAGCGTGCCCTGGTCAATCCTCTCGTCGGTGCCGTCACCGGCACCCCGCCGGCGGAGGTTCCCGACATCGCGGTCCTGCTCTGGGGGCCGTTGCTACGCGGAGGGGTGGTGAACGCCCGATGACGAGCAAGACCATGGCGCCCCTGCTGAAGCTGGTGGTCTTCGCCGCGGTGACCCTGCTGCTGACCGCGCTGCTCGCGCAGACCCTCGGTGCCTTCCCGCCCGGCGGCGTCACCTACCGGGCCCGGTTCACCGACGTCACCGGGCTGCTCCCCGGGGACGACGTACGCGTCGCGGGGGTGAAGGTCGGCCAGGTCAGCCGGATCAAGGTGGTCGACAGCACCGTCGCGGAGGTGGCCTTCAACGTCACCCGCGACGTCCCGGTGGCTACCAGCGTTCGCGCCAAGATCCGCTACCGCAACCTGGTGGGTCAGCGATACCTGGCGCTCAGCGAGGGGCCGGGGGAGGGGCGGCCGCTGCGGGCCGACGGGCTCATCCCGCTCGGCCAGACCACGCCGGCGTTGGACCTCACCGTCCTGTTCAACGGGTTCCGGCCGTTGTTCACGGCCCTCGATCCCGACGACGTCAACAAGCTCGCCTACGAGATCATCCAGGTGCTGCAGGGCGAGGGCGGCACGGTGAGCAGCCTGCTGCAACGCACCGCGTCGCTGACCAACACCCTCGCCGACCGGGACGCCGTCATCGGACGGGTCGTCATCAACCTCAACGGCGTCCTGGCCACGCTGGCCGAACGGGACCGCAACCTCGACCAGAGCATCAGCCAGCTGCAGCAGTTCGTCTCCGGGCTCTCCGCCGACCGCAAGGCCATCGGCGAGTCGTTGGTCAGCATCGGTGAGCTCACCACCGCCACGTCCGCGCTGATCGACGAGGTACGACCACCGCTCGCCGCGGACATCCGAGCCCTGGACGAACTCAGTGGCAACCTCAACCGCAACGCGGCCGTCATCGACGGCACCCTCGGCCGGCTCCCGGAGCGGTACGCGTCCCTGACCCGCGTCGCCTCCTACGGCTCCTGGTTCAACTTCTACCTCTGCGACTTCGACGGCAACGTGGCGGTGGCCGGCCGGGCGCCGATCGACGTGCCCACGTTCAGCGCCCCGGCCGCCCGATGCGCGGGAGGCAGCCAGTGAGACCGTTCCGGGAACGCAACCCCGTCGTCGTCGGCACGGTCGGGCTGGCGCTGATCGTCGCCGCGCTGCTGGGCGCCTTCCAGCTCGACCGGCTGGCCGATCTCACCGGACGCGCCTACCAGGCGGCCTTCCACGACGCGAGCGGCCTCACCACCGGCAACGAGGTGCGGGTCGCCGGGGTGCGGGTGGGCAAGGTGACCGCGGTGGAGCTCGCCCGAGACGGTGCGCCCTACGTCCGGGTCCGGTTCCGGCTGGACGACGACAGCGTCCGCCTCGGCAGCGACACCAGCGCCATGATCAGGATCAAGACGGTGCTCGGCCAGAAGTACCTGGCGCTGATACCGGCCGGGCCCGGGCGGCTGCGCGAGGGCGGGCAGATCCCCCTCGCCCGGACGGCGGCACCGTTCGACGTGGTGCAGGCGGTCACCGGACTCGCCGACACCCTCGACAAGATCGACACCGAACAGCTCGCAGCCGCCTTCACCACCCTGTCCGAGACCTTCGCCGACACGCCCGACAGCGTGAACGCCTCCCTGGTCGGACTCTCCCGGCTCTCCCGCACGGTCGCCGACCGCGACGCCGAACTGCGGACCCTGCTCTCCCGCGCCCGCTCGGTCACCACGGTGCTGGCCAGCCGGGACGAGGAGTTCCGCAAGCTGGTCGCCGACGGCGAGGCGCTGCTGGCCGAGGTGAGCCGGCGTCGGGACGCCATCCACAAGCTGCTCGTCGGCACCGACGAACTCGCCACGCAGCTCTCCGGACTGGTCACCGACAACCGAGCCCGGATCGAGCCCGCGTTGCGCAAGCTGCGCGAGGTGGTAGCCATCCTGCAGCGCAACAAGGACGACCTGGAGAAGACCATCCAGCGGATGGGCCCCTTCGTCTCGACGTTCGCCAACGTGGTCGGCAACGGCCGCTGGTTCGACTCGTACGTGGCCGGTCTGCTCCAGCCGTACCAACCGACGAGGGGAGGCCGCTGATGCCCGGTCCCATCCAGCGCTGGCGACGACCGGTCGCCGTCGCCACCGCCCTGCTGGTGGCCGTCGCCGCCGGCGTGATCGTCCTCCGTGACGGCACACCCGACCGGCGGGTGGTCGCCTACTTCTCCCGTGCCGTCGGGGTGTACCCGGGATCGGACGTGCGGGTGCTCGGCGTTCGCGTCGGCGAGGTGCTCACGGTCACCCCGCAGGGCCGCAGTGTCAAGGTCACCATGTCGTACCACCCGGGGATCGACGTCCCCGCCGAGGCGCAGGCGCTCATCGTTCCGCCCAGCGTGGTCAGCGACCGGTACGTGCAGCTCACCCCCGCCTACGCCGGTGGCGCCAGGCTCACCGACGGGGCGGAGATCCCGCTGCAGCGGACCGCCGCGCCGATGGAGATCGACGATGTCTACCAGGCGCTCGACGACTTCAACCGCACCCTCGGCCCGGCGGGGGCCAACCGCGACGGCGCCCTGTCCGACCTCGTCGCGACCGGCCGGGCCAACCTGGAGGGCAACGGGCAGAACCTGCACGACACCCTCGACGGCCTGTCCCGGGCGCTGACCACCCTCTCCGACGGCCGGCAGGACCTCTTCGGCTCCGTCGCCAACCTGCAACGCTTCACCACCGCGCTGGCCCGCAGCGACCGGGAGGTGCGCGCCTTCAACCGGCAACTCGCCGACGTCGCCGAACAGCTGGCCGGCCAACGCGACGAGCTGGCCGCCGCGCTGCGCAACCTCGCCACCGCGCTGGCCGACGTCACCGCATTCGTCAAGCAGAACCGGGCCGCGTTGACCTCCAACGTCGCCGCGCTGACGGAGATCACCAGCGTGCTGGTCGGCCAGCAACAGGCGGTCATCGAGATCCTCGACGTCGCCCCGCTCGCCGTGAACAACCTCGCCCTCTCGTACAACCCACGCTCCGGGACCCTGGACACCCGCGACAACGCGATGGGCCCGTACGACCCAGCCAGCTTCGCGTGCTCCCTGCTGGTCGACCAGCTTCCCGCCGCTGAGGTGCCCGCGAAGTGCATGGCGCTCGCGCAGACCCTGCACCAGCGCGGGCTGCCCATGACCGACCAGCTGCGCAAGCTGCTCAAGCTGCCGCCCGGCGCCCCGGTGACCGGCGGGTCCTCACCGGGACCTCCCATCAGCTCCCCCGGTGCGCCGATCCCCGACCAGGCGCCGGGCGGCTCCGGCATCACCAGCGACCCCACCCTCGGCGGCATCCTGCGGGGCACCCCGTGACCGCCCGGGCGCTGCGCGCCCTGGCCGGCGCGGTCCTGGTGGCGCTGCTCCCGACCGGGTGCGGCCTGCCCGACCTCGCCGACCTGCCGCTGCCCGGCGGCGCCCCGAAGGGCGCCGGGTACACCGTCACCGCCGAGTTCAGCGACGTGCTCGACCTGGTGCCGCAGGCCGCCGTCAAGGTCGACGACGTGACCGTCGGAAGCGTGGAGAAGATCTCCCTCGCCGGCTGGACCGCGCGGGTCACCCTGCGTATCGGCACCGACGTGCGCCTGCCGTCCAACGCCACTGCCGCGGTCCGGCAGAGCAGCCTGCTGGGCGAGAAGTACGTGACCGTCGCGGCGCCGGTCAGCGGAGCCTCGACCAACCGACTCGTCGACGGCGACGTCATTCCGCTGTCCCGCACCAACCGCGGCGCCGAGGTGGAAGAGGTCCTCGCCGCCCTCGGCCTGCTGCTCAACGGTGGCGGGTTGGCTCAACTGCGGACCATCAACCAGGAACTCGGCACCGCACTCGCCGGACGGGAACCCGCCGTCCGGGACGCGCTGGGCCAGCTCGACGAGTTCATCGGCGGGCTGGACAAGCAGAAGGCCGACCTGGTCCGCGCCCTCGACGCCCTCGATCGGCTGACCGGCCGGCTCAACCGGCAGAAGCAGGTGCTCGGCGACGCGGTGGACTCCCTCGCCCCCGGCCTGACCGTGCTGGCCCAACAGCGCGCCCAACTGACCAGCGCGCTGACCGCCCTGGACAAACTCGGCGACGTCGGCACCCGGGTCGTCAACCGCAGCCGCGACGACACCGTGGCCAACCTCCGGGCGTTGCAACCAATCCTGGAGGAGCTGGTACGCGCCGGTGACGACCTGCCGAAGTCCCTGGACTTCATGCTGTCGTACCCGTTCCCGCCGAACGTCACCGGCGCGATCGTCGGCGACTTCGTCAACCTGTCCGTCACCGCCGACCTCGACTCGGCCTCGATCCTGGCGAACCTGGCCGCCGCGGCCCCCGCGCCGGCAGGCCCGACGGCGCCGCCGAGAACGGCCACTCCGGCCAGGCCGCCCGCCGCCGGCGGGCCGTCGCCCGCCGTCCCGCTGCCCGGCACCGGTTCGTTGCCCGGCCTGCCGATCCTTGAGTGCCTGCCCGACCCGGACAGGTTCCCCGCCACCTGGACGCCGCCGAAGGACTGTCTGCTGCCGGAGGGCTGCGTCCTGCTCAAGCCCGGCTCGACGGTGCCCGTCGGCGGACTGATCCTGCCCAAGGGCGTCGTGCCACCGGGCACCGCCTTCCCCGCCGGGACCGAACTGCCCCCGGGCACCGTCATGTCGGCGCAGTGCGTGCTGCCGGTGACCGGCGCGGTGACCGGACAGATCGGCGGCCTGCCGGACATCCTCGGAGGGGGACTGAAGCCATGATCGGACGTACCGCGAGACTGCAGGTTCTGGCGTTCGTGCTGGTGAGCGTCCTCGGCGTCGGCTACGTCGCCGTCCGCTACGTCGGTGTCGGCGACCGGCTGCTCGGCGGAAGCTACGTCGTCCACATGGACCTCACCCGAGCCGGTGGGATCTTCCCCAACGCCCCGGTCACCTATCGCGGGGTGCCGGTCGGCCAGGTCACCGCGGTCGCCCTGCACGGCGACGGGGTCCGCGCCGACCTGCGGTTGCAGCGCGACGTCCGGGTGCCCGACGATCTGCGGGCCGTGGTGGCGCAGCGCTCCGCCGTCGGCGAGCAGTACGTGGACCTGCGCCCGGACCGCGACGGCGGACCGTACCTCGCCGACGGGGCGGTGATTCCGGCGGACCGGACCGGCGTCCCGCTCGCCCCGGAGGTCCTGCTGACCAACCTCGACGCCCTGGTCCGCTCGGTCGACCCGGAGGACCTCACCGTCCTGATCACCGAACTCGGCACCGCGTTCGAGGGCAACGAGACGGCGCTGGCCAGCATCCTCGACGCCGGGGATGCGCTGCTGACCGAGGCGGACGCCCGGCTGCCGGAGACGCTCGCGCTGATCGACGACGGACGTACCGTGCTCACCACCCAAGCGGAGTCGGCCGAGGCGCTGCGCCGGTGGGCGGCCGGCCTGGCCCAGCTGGCGGCCACCCTCCGCGAGGCCGACCCGGACCTGCGGCGGCTGCTCGCCGCTGGACCTCCCGCCGGGCGTGAACTGTCCGCGCTGCTACGGGGACTGGAACCGACGGTCGGCACCCTGCTCGGCAACCTGGTGACCGTCAACGGCATCGCCGCCCGGCGGCTGCCCGGCATCGAGCAGATGCTGGTGGTGTACCCGATCGCCGTCGCCGGCGGTTTCACCGTCACCCCGGGCGACGGCACCGTGCACCTCGGTCTGGTGGTCAATGCCAACGACCCGCCGTCCTGCGTGTACGGGGGTGGCAACGCGAAGTGCGACGCCGGAGAGCGGGCGGCCGGCGCCAGCGTGCGCGGCAACGCCAACGCCCCCCGACCGGGGGGCCGGGAACCGGCGGCCGGCCCGGCGTCGTCCGGCGCCGCGCCGAGGGCCGGAACCACCACCGGTGGGTACGACCCGGCGACCGGCCTGGTGCTCGGCGCCGACGGTCGACCGTTGCAGTTCGGCGGGACCGGTGGTCAGTCCCGGATGGCCGGGGACCAGTCGTGGAAGCAGTTGCTGCTCGCCGGGGTGACCCCGTGACCGGCGCGAAGAAGGAGGTGGCGATGCAGGCACGCAGGAACCACACGCTGAAAGTCATCAAGGGGGCGAAGCCTGGAGTGCCGGGCCGGGCGGCGCAACGCCGGATGGTCCCCCGTCAGCTTCCCCAGCCGGAGGAGCCGATCGAGGACCTGCTGAAGCGGCTCGACCAGGAACCGGCCGAGGACCCGGCGGAGTTGGCGGATCCGGCGGCCGGTGACGACCCGGCGGACGCGGACGCTCCCCCGGAAAAGGCCGCCGGGGGCCGCCCCGCGGAGAAGCGGGCCACGCCAGCGCCGACGCGACGGCGGCGCCCGCTGATCGTCCTGCTCGTGGTGGTGCTCGCCGCGGCCCTCGCCGCCGCCGGCATGGCCGGTCACCGGTGGTACGTCGACCGGGCGACGGACCAGGCCCGGCAGGAGGCGATCGCCGCCGCCAAGCAGGCCAGCGTCAACTTCGTCTCGGTCAGCGCGGCCAGCGTGGACCGGGACATCCAACGGATCACGGCCGGGGCCACCGGTGACTTCAAGGACGAGTTCAGCCGGGGGCAGTCCCAGGTCCGGGCCGCGGTGGTGGAGAACAAGGTCGACTCGCGCGGGTCGGTGCTGCGGGCCGGGCTGGTCTCCGGTGACCGCAGCCGGGCGGTCGTGCTGGTGGCGGTCGACGCCACCGTCAAGAACATCAAGTCGCCCGAGGGGCGGCCGTCGCACTACCGGATCCAGATGGACCTGGTCCACGACAAGGACTCCGGCCGGTGGCTGGTGTCCCGCCTGCAGTTCGTCGGATGAGAAAGGGAGGACCCGTGCGTACCCTGGTCGACTTCGCGCGACGGCCGCGCGTGCTCCGGCGGCCCGCCGCCCGGATCGGGCTCGTCCCGGCTCTGGTCGTGGCGATCGTGGTCGCGACCGCCGTCGCCGGTCTGGCGTGGTGGGGCGACCACCGCGCCGAGCAGCGGGACACCGCCGTACGTCAGGCGCTGGCCACCGCGCCCGCCGCCGCCAAGGCGATCTTCTCCTACGACTACCGCACCTTCGACGACAGCGTCGCCAACGGCCGCAGCTTCGCCACCGGCTCCTTCGGCAAGGAGTACGAGCAGACCACGGCGGCGTTGAAGCAGACCGCCGCGAAGCAGCAGGCGGTCGTGGCTGCGGAGGTGTCCGCGACGGGCGTGGTGACCGCGACCACCGACCGGGTCGAGCTGCTGGTGTACCTCAACCAGTTCCGGCGCAACGTGAACACCGCCGGGGAGAAGGTCGACCAGAACCGCGTGGTGCTCACGCTGGTCCCGGTCGACGGCGAGTGGAAGGTAGCCAAGGCCACGGCCATCTGAGGTCCTCGTAGGCGGCTCTCCCGGACGGCATCGCCACCCCTTCTGTCCGACGGCGGCGATCCGGACCGACGGGCGCCGGCGGCGTACCGCTGGTCAGGAGCGGTGGCGGGTGACCGCCGTCGCCTGCAGCGTCGGACGACGCACCACGGCTATCCGGTCGCCGCGGGCGCGGATCGACGTGCGGCCGCCGCGGCGGCGGCGGACGGTGAGGTCGACGGTGGCCCGTCCCACCTGTACGCCCTCCAGCGTCAGGTCCGGCAGCCACTCCGGCAGGTGCGGGTCCACGAAGATCGTCCGCAGCGGTGCGGCCGGGCGCAGCGCCAGCAGCGCCTGGACCAGCGCGACCACCGAGCTGGCGGACCACGCCTGGGGCGAGCAGGAGTCGGGATAGACGCCGGGATGCGGATGGGCGTCGTCGCGGGGCAGGCCGCTGAGCACCTCGGGCAGGCGGTGGTCCGCGAAGAGCGCCGCCGCGGCGAACATCCCCTCGGCCAGCCGGTGCAGCTGCGTCCAGCAGCCGTACCGGGCCAGGCCGAGACCGATGGTGCCCGCCTCCACCGGCCACACGCTGCCCCGGTGGTAGCTGAACGGGTTGTACGCCGGATGCGCCGCCGACAGGGTGCGCACCCCCCAGCCGCTGAACATGTCGGGCGCCAGCAGCCGGCGGGCGACCAGGCCGGCGACCCGGGTCGGCACGATGCCGGTGGTCAGCAGGTGGCCGTCGTTGGAGTTGACCGACCGCACCTGCCGCCCGTCCGGCCCGAGCGCCATCGCGTAGCAGCCCTGATCGGGCATCCAGTAGGCCCGGTGGAAGCGGCGACGCAACGCGCGGGCCCGGGCCACCAGCTTCGCGCCGAGGGCGGGCCGGCCCGTCGCGGCGAACACCACGGCGGCGTGCCGCAGCGCGGCATACCAGTACGCCTGGAGTTCGCTGCTCGCGATCGGGTTCAACACCACCTGCCCGTGCTCGTCGACGACGGCGGTGTCCGAGTCCTTCCACCCCTGGTTCTTCAGGCCGGACCGGGCGCGGCAGTGGTACTCCAGGAAGCCGTCCCGGTCCAGGTCGCCGTACCGGTCGAGCCAGTCCAGGGCGCGGTGCGCCGTCGGCAGCAGTTCCCGCACCGTGTCCAGGTCCCCGGTCCAGGCCAGGTACTGCCCGAGGAAGACCAGGAAGTCCGGCGCCGTGGACCAGTCGCCGTGGTAGTGGGTGAACGGGTCGAGCCCGAGCACCGACACCGGGCCGAGGCGGGCCTCGTGCAGCGGTTTACCCGGCTCCTCGTCGCGCCGGTCGTCGACGCGCTGCCCGACGTGGCGGGCGTTGAGCCGCAGGCTGTCCGCCAGCATCGTCGGCCCGGCCAGCAACGCCTGCCACGACGCGGTCATCGTGTCCCGGCCGAAGATCTCCTGGTAGATCGGCAACCCGGCCATCGGCGCCGTCGGCCCGGCCGGCTCGCCGAGCGGCAGCACCGTCAGGTCGTCGACCGCGCACCGCCAGGCCGCCGTGACGTCGAAGTTGCTGCTGCTCAGCCGGGTGAACTCGCGGGCGAGGCGGGCGCCGGCGGCCGTGGCGGCGTCGGTGGGGCCGGTGAACGTCGGCGGCGGCGCGACCAGGCGCTCGCCGTCGAAGACCGGCTCGACGAGGAGATCCACCCGGCTGCTGCCACCCGGCGGCACCGTGACGTCGACGGCGAGCGCGCCGTCGACGTACCGGACGGGGACGTCGGCGCGTACCCGGATCGCCACCGCCCGGTCCAGGTCGTCGCGCAGGTAGGTCAGGAGCAGTTCCCGCTCCGCCGGGTCCCACGCCCGGTCGACGTCGCCGAACTGCCGGCGGCGTCCCGTCTCGGCCTCGCTGGTGTCCGCGAAGTCGGCGGCGAGGTGGATCCGCACCGGCAGGGTGCGTGGCCGGGCGGCGTAGCTGACCACGGTCAGCCGGGTGCGCAGCCCGTCGCCGACGAAGCGTTCCGTCAGCAGGTAGACCGCCTGCGCGGGCAGCGCCTCGCCGTCGCCGAGTTCGGCGTACGACAGTTGCGCGTGACCCCGCACGTTCGCGGTGCTGAACGCGACCGGTTCCCGGCCGTCCACCGTGAGCCGCTCGGCGCTGAGCACCCGGGTGTTGCGCGCGAAGAAGCCCTGCGGGTCGACGCCGGCGATCCGGCCCCGCACGTCGGTGACCAGGGTGCTCCACCCGCTCGCCACGTACAGCAGGTCGGGGCGGACGCGCAGGTTCCGGACCCGGCTCATCGGCGGTGCGGCGGCGGGTGGCGCGGGCCGGTTCGGACGCGGTGACCAGGTGACGCCTGCGCAACCAGCATCCCTCCTCACCCCCCCTGATCCCCGACTCAACCCCGGCCGCAGCCAGCCGGTCCGCCGGCCCTGCCTACCCCCTCCCACCGCCGGTACACCCCGCCGCCTCCCCGGTGCCCTCTTTCAGAGAAGGAGTGGCCATTCCGGCTCCCAAGGCCACTCTTTCTCCGAAAGTGCACCCGCATGCGCGGGCGGGCGTCGGCGCGGGCGGGGGGTGGCGGGTCGGGGCGCGCGGGGCGGAGGCACCGGCGGCGCCCGGACGCACGAGGGTGCGGGCGTGCACCGACAAGGTTTTGCCCCGACGGCGGCGGGTAGCCGTCGCCGGACAGATCCACCACCGACGGGAGACGGCCGTGGGGTACAGGGCGCGGCAAGGAAAGCAGCCGGTCGATCCGGAGCACGCCGAGGACGAGGCCGGCCAGGCCCGGCTCGTCCAGGTGGAAGCGGACACTGAGGTCCCGGCCCCGGACGACACCGACGTACGCCCGGACCTGGTCACCGAGGACGACGGCTCGGGCGTGGCCGGTGGTTCCTCCGGTGGCAGCGGCGGCAGCTCCGGCATGCGCGGGCACCCGGACGCCGCCCGCTGACCCGTCCACCGGTTGACAGCGGTACGCGACCAGCCGGGCGTTCACACCCCTGCACTCGACGGCAGCGAACAGCAGTACCCGGCGGTCCACGTCGCCTGGTTAGGGGACCGTGATGAACTGATGGTTAACGGGTCGGATGCGATGCTTCACACCCTTTGGGGTTCTTCGCTCGTTTAGCGGGCTTACCCGGCGGTAGCTATTGGCGCATGAAGAACCTGATGAATGCGCCGCGGTTGGCCGCGGGCGCGCTGACCCTCTCGTTGACCGTCGTCGCCGTCCCCGGCGCCCCCGCCTGGGGCAGTGCGGTAACCCCGCCGCCGGGGAGGTTCGAAGTGGACAGCACCTCCGACGCTCCTGATCCGACGCCCGGGGACGGGCGGTGCCGCACCGCCGACGGCCTCTGCACGCTGCGCGCTGCGGTGATGGAGGCCAACGCACAGTCGGACTCGACCATCGTGGTTCCCGCCGGGCGGTACACCCTGCGCATCCGCCCGCTGGCCGGCCGCGCCTTCACCGACTACACCCTCGCCGACACCGCGCACGGCAACCTGAAGATCTTCAAGCCCACCACCATCGTGGGCGCCGGCCGGGACCGTACTGTCATCGACGGCGGTCGGCTCGACCGGGTCTTCACCGTCCTGCGACCGGCCACCATCTCGGACCTCACCATTACCGGCGGCGTGTCGGCCCCGGTCGCCTCGGTCTACAACTACTACGGCGGGGGCGCCGCGCTGAACGCATCCGACCTCACGATGGAGCGGGTCCGGCTCACCGGCAACAGCGCCCGCTTCGGCGGCGCGGTCCAGAGCATCCCGTTCACCTCCTTCACCCTGCGCGACAGCCTGGTGGACGACAACGAGGCGGGTGAGGCTGGCGGGCTGCGGTTCGACTCGGTCGGCCTGGTCGAGCGGTCGACGATCACCCGCAACCGGGTCAGCAATCCGCACGACCCCACCCGCCCGGGGGAACTGGCCGGGCTGGGCGGTGGCATTGACGTCCGCGGCGTACGTACCGTCACCGTGGTCGACTCCGAGGTGACCGAGAACTACGCCGAGGACGGCGGGGGCGGTATCAACATCTCCCTGGCCTACCTGCCGGGGAGCACCGAGGACCGGTCCGGACCCGGCGCGGTGGAGCTGAAGGGCTCCGTGATCAGCGGAAACACCAGCCGGAGTGGTCCCGGCAACTGCCGGGCCGTCCGGGCGCGCATCGTCGACCTCGGCGGCACCACCGACTCCGACGGCAGCTGCACGACCACCCGGTAGCCCACCGGGCGGCGTCGCGCGGGTTGTTGGCCCGGTCTGCTGGCGCCGCCCACTGGCGCCCGGTTTCATGCCGAATGCCGGGGTTTACTGACCGTGACGGCGACAGGATCGACTCAAGAGTCGGCGTGATCTAGGTACGTCCTGCCGAATCAGGTACCGTCGCCTGTCACATCGTCTTTGCACCAACACTGGCTGCCTGTCATACGGGCGCCGAACCGGAGGGACACAGCGTGACTTTCCACAGCGCAGTCCGTAAGGCTGGCCTGATCGCGGCGATCGCCGCCCTCGCGGTGAGCGCAGGATGCGCCAAGAAGGATGACAGTGAGGTCCAGGCCAGCGGGGTCAAGCTCGTCGAGAAGGGCAAGCTGACCGTCTGCACCCACCTGCCGTACGCGCCGTTCCAGTCCAAGGATCCCAGCGGCAAGGTGATCGGGTTCGACGTCGACGTGATGGACCTGGTCGCCAAGGAACTGGGCGTGGAGCAGAAGATCGTCGATACACCGTTCGAGGGGATCAAGTCCGGCCAGGACCTGAACACCGGCAAGTGCGACGCGGCTGCCGCCGGCATGACGATCACCGAGGAACGGCAGAAGGTGATGAACTTCTCCGACCCGTACTTCGACGCGACGCAGGCGATGTTGGTCAAGACCGGCAAGCCGCTCAAGTCGCTGGACGACCTCAAGGGGAAGAAGCTGGGCGTCCAGGCGGCGACCACGGGCCGTGACTACGCCCGGAAGTTCGAGAAGGAGAAGGGCCTGCAGCTCGTCGAGTTCGAGGATCTCGCCGCCCTGCAGCAGGCCCTCGCCAACGGCCAGGTGGAGGCCGCCATCAACGACCTGCCGGTCTGGACCGAGTACATCAAGGAGCACCCCGGCGGCTTCGAGGTGGCGGCCGAGTTCGACACCGGCGAGCAGTACGGGTTCTCGGTGAAGAAGGACAGCAACCCGGAACTGCTCAAGAAGATCAACGAGGTGCTGGCCAAGGCCAAGCAGGACGGCAGGTACGACGCCGTCTACGAGAAGTGGATCGGCAAGCGGCCGAACGCCTGATCGAACCCCACGACCGGAGGGTGCGCGCCTGTCGCGCGCCCTCCGCGTATTCAACCTGTGCGTAGCGCGTATTCAACCTGTGCGTAGCAAGGAGCATCGAACAGTGAAGCTGCGACGCCGCCAGCGAGAGCGGCTGTTCCTCTGGCTCCAGTACCTGGCCTTCATCGCCGTCATCGCCGCGGTGATCTTCGCCGCGGACTGGGACAGGCTCAGCGAGGCGTTCTTCCGCGTCGACATCATCGAGTCGATGTTCCCGACGATCATCACCGTCGCGCTGCGCAATACGATCCTCTACACGCTGGGTGCGTTCGCCTTCGGCCTCGTGTTCGGCACCATCCTCGCGCTGATGCGGCTGTCCCGGGTGGCGCCGTACCGCTGGGTCGCAACCGCGTACATCGAGCTGTTCCGGGGTCTGCCCGCGCTGCTGGTGCTCTTCCTCGTCGGGTACGGCATTCCGATCGCCTTCCCGGAGCGCGAGATTCCGGGCGGCGTGTTCGGTTCGATCGCGATCGGTCTCGGGTTGACCGCCGCGGCGTACATGGCCGAGACCATCCGGGCGGGCATCCAGGCCGTGCCGAAGGGGCAGATGGAGGCGGCGCGCACCCTCGGCATGTCGCACTTCACCGCGATGCGCACCATTGTCATCCCGCAGGCGTTCCGGGTGGTGATCCCGCCGCTGACGAACGAACTCATCCTGCTCACCAAGGACTCGTCGCTCGCGTACGTGCTCGGCGTGACCGCGCAGACCATCGAGGTCACCAAGTTCGGTCGGGACACGCTGAACGACCGGGTGAACGCCACCCCGCTGCTGGTGGCCGGGTTCGCCTACCTGGTCATCACGCTGCCCCTCTCCCAGGTGGTACGACGTCTCGAACTCCGCTACGCCAAGGCTCGGTGACCAACATGACGACCACCCAACCCCGCCCCGCCGTCGAGATCCGCGACCTGCACAAGTCCTTCGGTCCGCTCGAAGTGCTCAAGGGCATCGACTTCGAGGTCGGCCACGGCGAGGTGGTCTGTGTCATCGGGCCGTCCGGATCCGGCAAGTCGACGCTGCTGCGGTGCGTCAACCTGCTGGAGGAGCCGACCGCCGGCAAGATCTGGGTGAACGGGGTCGAGATGACCGACCCGGATGTCGAGATCGACTCCGTACGTCGCGGCATCGGGATGGTCTTCCAGTCGTTCAACCTCTTCCCGCACCTGACCGTGCTGAACAACCTCACCATCGCCCAGCGCCGGGTGCTCCGGCGCGGCCGCGCCGAGGCAGAGCGGATCGCGCGCAACAACCTGGAGCGGGTCGGGCTGACCGACAAGGCCGACGCGTTCCCGGCGCAACTCTCCGGCGGGCAGCAGCAGCGGGTGGCGATCGCCCGGTCGCTGTCGATGGAGCCCAAGCTGATGCTCTTCGACGAGCCGACCTCCGCGCTCGATCCGGAATTGGTCGGTGACGTGCTCACCGTCATGCGCAACCTGGCCGAGGACGGCATGACGATGATGGTGGTCACCCACGAGATGGCGTTCGCCAGGGACGTGGCCGACCGGGTCGTGTTCATGGATGGGGGCGTGGTGGTCGAGCAGGGGCCGCCGCAGGAGGTGCTCGGTGCGCCGCGGCACGAACGGACCCGCTCGTTCCTCTCTCGGGTCCTCGATCCGACCCAGGTCGCGCAGCTTGGTCAGCCCGACCAGTCGCCCGAGCCGCCGGAACCGCCTCGCCTGCCGGCCGACGACCGCCACAATCTGTGACAGCCGCTCATCCTGACCTGCCGTGCCGGAACCGTACCGGAGGGCGGGCATGGGTACGCCGCCGCATTGACCCGCCCCGCGTCAGCTTCTCCTGAACGCGGCTTCGCTGTGTCGATCCCGTTGGTGGCGGATGCGATGTTCCTACCGCGGTGAGCGCGGCTGTGCGGACTGCCGCCGTCGTTGGCGTGGCCGATGCGGTGTGGCCGTGTCCTGTCCTGACGGATGCGGACGTTCGACGCGGGTGGGGTTGCCCCGTACGAGCTCGTCGTGGATGCGCCATCGGGCGGTGGTGGCGGCGCGCCGCGCTGTCTCGTCGCCGTGCTCGATGCGCTGGCGCAGCAACTGGATCGCAATGCGGCGGTTGAGGCTGAACTGCCGCTCGGTGTCGACCACGACGACGATGCCGGAGGGACGGTGGGTCGCCCGTACCGCCGTGCTGGCCTTGTTGCGGTGCTGGCCGCCGGGGCCGCCGGTACGGCAGGCGACGATGTCGACATCTTCTTCCGTGAAGGTCGTGACCGGGCTGTCGAGCCGACACGGTCGGACGGTGACGTACCAGTTCTTCCGGCCGGCGTCCGCGCGGTAGGGGCTGGGGGCCTGCCAGCACAGGGTTCCGCTCCACGAGGCGGCGAACGCCTCGGCGCCGGCGCCGGAGATCTCGACCAGTGCCGACCGGTAGGTGCCGGGCCGGTCCCCGGGTACGGTCTGGACCCGATGGGTCACCAGATTCTGCCGGGTGGCGTCGGCCGCCAGACGGCCCAGCAGCTGGGCCAGCGCCCAGGCGCACTCCTGCGGGCCACGCCCGGCGGACATGAGCAGGTGGACGCTCATGGCCGGCCCCGCTCACGGCGGTGGTTCCGGCGGTCCGATCGGGGCGCCGACCCGATGTCGGGCGTCTTGTAGGTGACCAGGGGGACGGTGGTGGCCACGGGGGTGGCCAGGTCGTGGTCGACGAGGTCGCTGATCACCTGCTCGATGCGTTTGTAGGCAGTGGGCGCCTCCTCGAAGAGCAGTTGACGGTCCCCGCACACCACCAGCGACCCCACCGGGGTACGGCGCAGTTCCTCGACGGTGTGCTTGGCCCGGCCCCGGCGCAGGGCGTCCGCCCGGGACATCTTGCGCCCCGCGCCGTGGGCCACGGAGTGGTTGGCATCCGGGCCGGCGTGGGCGGCCACGAGGTAGGAGGGAGTGCCTCGCGTACCGGCGATGAGCACGTCGCGGCCGTCACCCGGCGCCGCGCCCTTGCGGTGCAGGTAGACCCCGTCGCGGACCTCGACCAGGTTGTGGCACTGATCGACGATCGGCTCGGTGGGTTCCGCTCCCAGGGCGTGGGCGACCCGGGCGGCCATCAGCCGCCGGTTGAGCGAACCCCAGCGTACGGCGTCGCCATGCATCGCCAGGTAGGCGGCGGCATCAGGGGCGCGGCCCGCGCCGTGGACCTCGGTGTGCGCCCGCAGGATCCGCTCGCCCAGCCCTCGGGAACCGCTGTGGACGATGAGAACGAGGTCGCCTACGGCAAGCCCGAGACGGCTCGCGTGGCCCGGCTCGACGACGCTGTCGATCCGCGCCAGCTCGACGAAGTGGTTACCCCGGCCGACCGTTCCGAGGCCCTCGACGTGACCGGCGGGAACGTCGCCCTCCACGACGGCCCAGGCCCGGTCGTCGGCATCCCGCTCGGGGTCCAGCGGGCGGTCGAGGTCGGGGAATCGGGCGGCGAGCTTCTCGGGTACGGCGCGCTTGAGCTTCATGGGAAACACGGCGATGCCGCAACCGATGTCGGAGCCCACCAGGAACGGATACAACACGGTCGACGCCATGGCGGCGCCGATGGGGGCGCCCTTGCCCGGGTGCAGGTCCGGCATGCCGGCGACGTGGATCATGCCGTCGAGGGCGGCCACCTGCTGGCACTGCGCGAGGGCATTCGACTCGATCCAGCTTGTGGGGGAGGCGAACACGGTGACGGTGGCCGGGGTGGACGGCGGCAGGGACTCCCGCCGGGAGTGGTGCTGAGACAAGGACGCTCGCTTCTCGCGGAAGGGTACGGACGGGCGGCATGACGGCGCCGGTCGGCGCCGCGATGGCCTGGAGCAGGGGGTGCTGTCCGTCAGAGCGTCATGGACACACCATCCCGGAGCCCACCGTGCGCGGCAAGCGACTTTCGACCGCGCGGGGCGGAGGGACAGCGGACCGGAGAGCCTCCGGCAGCTCCTCGCCTGATCTGATCAGCGCGCGCTTCCCGCCTGCGCAGGCGTCACTCAGCCGCCGCGGGCGAACAGGGCCAGGCGTACCCGGTTGGGGCTGTTGGTCTTGGTCATCAGGCTGGTGATGTGGGTCTTCACCGTGGTGACGCCGATGTGCAGCCGGTCGGCGATCTCCGTGTTGGACAGCCCCTCGGCGACCAGGTTCAGCACGTCCTGCTCGCGCGCCGTCAGCCCCGGGGCCGGCTGCGGCGTCTCGGGGCGGGCGTGCACCGCGCGCTGGACCAGGCGTTGCAGCACCTCCTGGCTGAACGGGCTGTCGCCCACGGCGGCGCGGCGGACGCCGTCGAGCAGGTCGGCGGGCGGTGCGTCCTTGAGCAGGAACCCGCAGGCACCGGCGGTCAGGGCCGGATAGAGGTGGTCGTCGTCGCCGAAGGTGGTCAGCACCAGCACGCGGGTGGCGGGACGGTCGGCGAGGATCCGGCTGGTCGCGGTGATCCCGTCGACGCCGGGCATGCGCAGGTCCATCACGACGACGTCGGGTACCAGCCGCGCGGCGAGGCTGATCGCGTCGCGACCGTTGTCGGCCTCGCCGACGACCTCGATGTCGGGCTGGGCGTCGCAGAGCATGCGCAGGCCCGCGCGGATGAGGTGCTGGTCGTCGACCAGCAGGACGCGGATCATGCGAGCTCCGTCCCGTGGGGTGCGGCCGAGCCGGCGCGGGGGACCGGCGGGCAGGGGGAAGCGGTCGACGCGGCGGCCGGGAGCACGGTGCGTACCCGCCAACCCGCGCCGGTCGGGCCGGCCTCCAGCCGGCCGCCGAGGACCTCGACGCGCTCGCGCATGCCGGTGATGCCGTGGCCACCGCCGGGCGGTACCGCCGCCGGCACCCGCCCGCGCCCGTCGTCGCGGACCTCCCAGTGCACGGCCCCGTCGACCACCGACACCGCCAGGCGCGCCCGCGCGGACGTGCCGACGTGTTTGGCCACGTTGGTCAGTGCCTCCTGGGTCAGCCGCAACACCGCCAGGCCCCGGACGGCGTCGAGCGAACCGACCGCCGGGTCGATGTCGGCCTCCACGGTGACACCGGCCTGGCGGGCCCGGTCGACCGCCGCGCCGAGGGCCGCCGGAAGCGCCGCCGGCTCGATCGCGGTCAGCGCCGCGTCCCCGCGTACCCCGGCGGGGTCGCGCAGGACCGCGACCAGCCGGCGCAGGTCCGCCAGGGCGGCGGTCCCCGTGCCGTGCACGTCGTCGAAGACCTCGCCCACCCGCGGATCCAGCTCCGTCAGCACGTGCCGGGCCACGCCCACCCGCAGCACCATCGACGCCACGTGGTGCGCGACCACGTCGTGCAGCTCGCGGGCGATGGCGCTGCGTTCGTCCGCGCGGGCGGCGCGGCTCTCCGACTCGCGCCGGCGCTGCTCGGCCGCGGCCCGCTCCTCGGCCTGCCGGCCGAGCTCCCGGGTGGTACGGATGACCAGGCCGAGCAGCAGCGGCACGCCGACCTCCGCGGTCAGCCCGAAGACGCCGGAGAGGAACCGCCGGAACTCCTCGCCGATCGAGTCGGTCAGGTCCACCGCGGCCAGTAGCCCGGCGGCCAGCCAGATGAGCCGCGGCCGGTCCGCCCGCATGGCCAGCTCCAGCAGGGCCCAGCTGGCACCGACCTGGTTGATCGTGGTGTCGTCGACGAGCTGGATGGCGACCGCCAGCAGCGCGGCCTGCGCCACCAGGTTGACCAGCGCCCGGCGGTGGCACACCAGCCCGACGGCGAACGCGACCAGCGCGAGGATCCACTGTGTGGTCGTCGGTGACCGTCCGGCGTGGGCGCCGAAGACCAGGTAGCCGACGCCGCTGAGGTCGAGCAGCAGCATCCGCGCGAACGTGTCGCGCGCGTCGAAGAGCCGTCCCACCCACCCCATCGGATCAGCCTAGGCGCTGCGGCTCGCGGGCCGGAACGACCGCCGGCCGGGCCCACCTCGCCCGGAGACCGAGGTAGGCGGCCAGCCCGAGCGGCCCGAGCAGGATCGTCAGCACCAGCACCGGAGCCATGACCAGCGCCGGCACCCCCCGTTCCCGACTGTCCAGCCAGGCCCACCGGCCGACGAACAGGTCGAACCCGACCATGTGCGCCCAGGCCGCCGCCGCGCCGCCGGTGCTGCCGAGCAGGTCGCGCACCCCCGGCAGGGTCGGCGCCGTCACGGCCGGCAGCACGTCGGCGAGCGCCGGGAGCACCAGCAGCGCGTAGCTCACCAGGACCGGCAGCACGATCAGCGGAGAGGAGATGATCCAGGCGGTCCCGGACCAGCGCGGCAGCAGCAGCATCAGCGCCCAGAACGGCGCGGCCAGCGCGAAGGTCAGGGTGAACAGCGTCCCGGTCATGCGGCCAGCGCCAGTTCGCGGCGGCGTCGGCGGACGAGGACCAGTGCGGCGGCGGTCGCGGTGGCGGCCGCCAGGGCCGCGGCGGCGGCCAGCGTGAGGGCGTCCGGCCGCAGCAGCGGCTGTCCGCGCAGCGCCTGCCAGGTCAACAGGATCGTGAGTACGCCGTAGGCGGCGCCCGCGACGACCACCAGCCGCACCTGGCTGCGCTCGTCCAGCCACGTCCCGAGGAACCGGCTCAGCAGGATCGCCAGGATCGGCAGTGCCTGCAGGGCGTGCAGCCCCACGAAGTGCCCGATCCGCAGGTCCCCGCCGGTGGTGCTCCAGCCGACCAGCGGAAGCCCGGGCCCGCCGTCCGGTACGCCCACGCTGTGCGCCCCGGCGATCCCCTCGGCGGCCACGTCCTGGCCGGGCACCACCATCGGTATCGCCGCCAGCATGCCGAGCAGGGACAGGCCGAGCCCCCACCCGACCGCGTACCTGGCGACCCGGTCCGCCATCGGCTGCCGCAGGACCACGATGCCGATGACGAGGTGCGCGACGAAGAGCACCATGATCGACGCGCCCATCACCTGCCACAGCGCGGCGTTCAGCGGAGTCGTCTCGTTGTAGTGGCTGGTCGTGCCGCGCAGCACCTGCCCGACGATCACCGCCATCTCGGCCAGCGACATCGCGACGATGACCGTGCCCGCCCGCTCCGCGGTCCGGCTGCTTCGCGGCAGCAGGGAGAGCATCCAGGCGAGGGTGGTGCCGTACAGCACGAACGACACGGCGAACTTGAACGGCTTGAGCCAGATCGGGACGCCGGTGAGGACGCGGGGATCGGCGAGGATGCCGATCGCGGCGACGACGGCGAGCACCGCCATCCCCGCGACGAAGACCATCATGGGGCGGTGCCAGTGTGCCGCCCGGCGCAATGCGGTAGCCATACCTGTAGATGCTCGTGAACCCGCCTCCCGATCGCGCCCGACCTCGGGCCCTTGAAGCGGCCGGCGGTCGGAGCCGCGCCTCCTCCCGAGGGAGGAGACGGACCATCGGACCCGGGAACGGCTGCTGGCCCGCGTACCCGGAGCGAGAGGCTTGTCCTCGTCGCCGGTCGAGGTGGGCGGCGGCCTGTCCGGAGGTGACCGCCCCGGCCCGGATCCGGGCCGGGGCGGTCGGGCGTCGGTCAGAAGGTGGCGACGTTGAGCAGCTTCTCCTGGATGCCGTCCGGGTCACCCGCCGGCCAGCTGTAGTTGGTGGTACCGGCCGACTGGAGGGCCGACTTCACGGCGCTCGGGGTGGCCGTGGGGTGGGTCGCCTTGTAGAGGGCGGCGCCACCGGCGACGTGCGGGCTGGCCATCGAGGTGCCGGAGATGGTGTTGTAGCTGCCGCCCTTCCAGGTGGAGTAGATGCAGACACCCGGGGCCATCAGGTCGACGTCCGCGCCGAAGTTGGAGAAATCGGCGATGGTGTCGTCGACGTCGCTGCGGCAGGTGGCTGCCGCGCCGCCACCGGGGAGCCCGTTGAAGTCGGCGAGAGCGCTGACGGTGATGACCTCGTCGTATGCGGCGGGTACGTGGTTGGCGGCGTTGTCGGTCTCGTTGCCGGCCGCGACGACGTACGTCACGCCGGAGGCGACGGACCTGCAGACCGCCTCGTGCATGGCGTCCTTGTTGCTGCCGCAGGCACTGTCGGAGCCGGATCCGCCCAGGCTCATGTTGGCGACCTCGATCTCGCTGGCGTGCGCGGTCACGTAGTCGATGCCGCAGATGATGGCCGAGAACGTGCCGCTACCGGCGTTGTTGAGCACCCGTACCGGCCAGACCCGGGCGCCCGGGGCGACGCCGACCGCGCCGATGCTGTTGTCGAGCGCGCCGATCGTGCCGGCGACGTGCGAGCCGTGGCCGTTGCCGTCGTTCGCGCTGTTGCCGGTGGAGCAGTTCTTGGCGCCGGCGGTGTAGACGTTCAGGTCGGGGTGGGTGAGGTCGATGCCGGTGTCGATGACCGCCACGTCGACGTCGACCCGCTCGTCCGCGCCATTGATCTTCGCGGTCGGGCTCAGCTCGGCGTCGGCCCGGTTGATGCCGGTCGGCGTGGTCTGGGCGGTGGCCGTCACCACCCCGTCGGGCTGGACGAAGAGCACCCGCGGGTCCCGGGCGATGCGGCCGGCGGCGGTCGCGCTCATCCGGGCGGAGTAGCCGCGCAGGGCGTGCTCGTAGACGTGGCCGATCGTGGCGCCGTTGGCCCTGGCCTGCTCGGCGGCGACCGACGACGAGTTGGCGTCGGCGCGGAGGACGACGATGTAACCGCTGTCCGCCTCGGCGCGGGGGGCGGCGGTGGCGCCGGTCGCCGAGGCGGCGACGACGATGCCGGTCAGCATCGCGACGCCCAGTGTCTTGCGCATGGGGGTTCCTCTCCACGTGCGGTAGGGGCGGTTGGCCCATGCCGAGGTTGCCGCAGCCGGCCCCGCCCGAACCAGAGGACAGGGGCATCCGTTATTGGAAATATATAAATCAGTACAAAATGGGGCACGACGTCGGACCTGGCGTCGGCGGCCAGGTGGGCGGAGCGCTCGTACTCCTGCCGGGTTATCGCCGGATGTCGGTGCGGTGTTTCATCACCGTCGTGTTGGCGGCGGGACGGCGGACGGCTACCGTCGATCCAGCTGCACCGAGAAGGGCCCGCGACCGCGATGGACACACCGCCACCCGATGTCGTACGTCGCGCCGCCGCCGGTGACCCGGCCGCCGTCGCCGAGGTCCTGAAGGGAATCAGGCCGGTCGTCGTGCGCTACAGCCTGGCCAGGCTGGGGCATGTCGGCGCCGGTGGCGCCACCGCCGAGGACGTCGCCCAGGAGGTCTGCCTCGCCGTGTTGCGCGCCCTGCCGCGCTTCACCGATGAGGGGCGTCCTTTCCTCGCCTTCGTCTACGGCATCGCCGCCCGCAAGGTCGCGGACGCGTGTCGGGCCGCGAGCCGCGACCGTACGGACAGCGTCGCGGCCGTTCCGGACGCGCCGGACCCCCGCCCCGGCCCGGAACTACGTGCTGTCACGGCTGACCTGGGCGCCAGGCTCAGCGCCCTGCTGGCGCAACTGCCGGCGACGCACCGGGAGATCCTGGTGCTGCGGCTGGGGGTCGGGATGACCGCCGAGGAGGTCGGTACGGTGCTCGGTATGACCGGAGGCGCGGTACGGCTGGCGCAGCATCGCGCCCTGAACCGGTTGCGCGTCCTCGCCGGCGACACCCTCGCCCGGATGATCCCGTGACCGCCGACGTACCCCCGCCGACCGACCCGGTCCTGCGGGACGACCGACTGTTCGACGCGCTCAACCGCGGCGAGCCGCCGCCCCCCGATCACCCCGCCGACGACCCGGTGACCGCCCTGCTCGCCGACTGGCGCACCGAGCTGGTGACGCGATCGGAGCAGGTGGAATCCAGGATGGAGCGGAATCAGTCCGGGGAGGGGACGGGCTCCCCGGCGGCTTCGCCGTCCGCAGCACCCCCGGCCCGCCGGCTCCGGCCCGCCGCAACCGCCGGGCCCGCTACTTCGGCGCGGCCCGGGGGACGGCGGCGGACGGCGCTCGTCGGTGCGGCCCTCAGCCTGCTCACCGTCGTCGGGGGCCTGTGGCTGGGTGCGGCCCGGGCTGAACCGGGCGGCCTGTTCTGGCCGGTCACCGAGCTGGTCTACGCGGACCGGGCCGATTCGCTGATCACCGAACGGGACATCGGCCGGCTCCTGGACGAGGCGCGGCAGGACCTCGCCGACCGCCGGTACGCCGACGCCCGCCACCACCTGGAGCGGGCAGCGGTCCTGCTGGGCAGCCTCGGCGACGACGAGACCGTCGTCCGGTTGCGGGGCGACATCGACGAGCTCCGGCGCCTGTTGCCGTCCCCCGCCGCGACGGCCCCGGCGACGCCCGGCGCGGAGATCGACACCGCGACCGTGCCGGTGCCGTCCGACCCGGACCCCGCCACGTCCACGGTCCCCGTGCCTGTGCCGACTGATCCGGCGTCGTCGCACACCCCGGCCCGGCCGACACCGACCGCACCGGCAAAGGCGGTCCGGCCGACGAAGCCGACCGGAGGGGCGCCGGACGGCCGGCTGCGCACCCCGATGGGGGGCCCGCCACGGCAGTTGCCGTCGGTGCCGGCCCCCACGGCCCTGCCGCTCGGCGGGAAGCCCCACCCGGACGGCGCGCCCGTGGCGCGCCCCGGGCGGCCGGTCGGCGCTCCGTCCGCCCCGCCGTCCGCGATTACGCCATGGCCGGCCGGGCCAGATCGCGCCCCGGTGTCCCCGAGCGGGCCGGGGAGGGCCAGTCGACCATCAGAGACCTGACCCTCCCCGGTAGATCTCGTGACCACGCCTCCTGATCGCGCCCGACCTCGGGCCCCGGTCGCGGCCGGCGGTCGGCGCGCGCCCTCCTCCCTGGGGAGGCGCCCACGGGCGCTACCCGGGGGTCGGTGCCACGCAGTAGACGTCCCCGGAGTTGACCTCGTGCGGCAGCGACCTGAGCCGCTCCGCCAGCTCCGTCGCCGACATCCACTCCCCGAAGGCCAGGGCCATGTCGTCGCCGAACGCGATGTTGAACGCGTCGAAGCCGAGCGCGGTGAGGCGGGCGACGCAGCGCCGCGCCACGGCCCGCTCGATCGTGGTGAACTCGAAGGACAACGCGGGCAGCGGGCGGCTCAGCCCCGCCAGCACCGCCTCCTCGAAGCCCTCCACATCGATCTTGACGAAGGTCGGCGTGCCGTGGCGGCTGATCAGGGCGTCGAGCGTCGTGCCGGCCACCTCGACCGTGGCGTCCCACACCTCGTCCTCCCAGCCGCCGGCGCCGTGCGCCGCCTGCAGGAAGTGCGAGGACGCCGTGGTCACCGTGGGATTGCGGGAGTTGACGTGCAGGCGGACGCTGCCCTCGTCCGCTCCGCAGGCCGCCTCGACGACCACGACGTCGTCCTCCCCGGCATAGATCCGCCGGATGGCGCGCACGCACAGCTGTTGCGGCTCCACGGCCACGACGCGTGCCCCGAGGCGACGGAAGCTGCCGGTCCGGTCGCCCACGTGGGCCCCGATGTCGAAGACCACGTCGCCGGGCCGGACGAAGCGGGCGTAGAACTCGTCCATCGCCGCCTCGCGCTCCGGATCGCCGTAGTAGGACTCCAGCGACCGGCGCAGCGACGACATGGCCGGATCAGCCTTGAGTGCCTCCACCGCGCGGGTACGAGCCCTCACCGGAAGACCGTAGCCCGGACCGGGCCCGGAAACGCCGGCAATCGACAACAGTCAGGCGATCCCCGGCCGGGCGGGGGAGGCTCCGCCGACCACGGGACGGGGCAGGATGGGTGGGTGGACATCGAGTCGGTCGACTGCGCCCCGCAGCAGCGGTTCCGGCGGGCGATCCTGGGGCAGCGCTGGGAGCACCTCACCTTCCTGCACTGGGCGGTCGCGCCGGAGGTGGTCGCGCCCCTGCTGCCCGCCGGCACCCGTCCGGACACGCTCGACGGGCTCAGCTACGTCGGCCTCATCGGTTTCCGGATGGTGGGGCTGGGCCTCGGCGCCGGGCCGGGGGTGCCGTACTTCGGCACCTTCGCAGAGACCAACGTCCGGCTCTACTCGGTCGACCACACCGGCCGGCGGGCCGTGGTGTTCCGTTCGCTCGACGCGTCCCGGCTGGTGCCGGTGCTGGTCGCCCGGGCGACCCTGCGACTGCCGTACCTGTGGTCGGCGATGCGGCTGGACCGCGACGGTGACCGGTACACCTACCGGTGTCGGCGGCGCTGGCCCGGACCGGTCGGAGCGACGAGCCGGATGGTGGTCCGGGTGGGGCAGCCCATGGCCGACCCGACCCCGCTGGAGCACTTCGTCACCGCCCGCTGGGGGCTGCACACCCGCGCGTACGGGCGCACGCTGCACCTGCCGAACTGGCATCCCCGCTGGCCGCTGCACCGGGCCGAGCTGTTGCGCCTGGACGACGAACTGGTCGCCGCCGCCGGGTTGCCGCCGCCGGCGGGACCGCCGGCCAGCGTGCTGTACTCGCCTGGCGTCCCGGTCCGGTTCGGGCCGCCGGTCACCCTGCCCGAGACCCGGTGACCGCGGCGCCCGTCGCTCGGCGAGGTGGGACGGGACCGGCGCGCCGCCGTCATCTGGTGGCGGTGGCCGACAGGATGGGCAGGCGGGCCAGGACGTTGGCGGTCGCGACGCGCACCGGATCGGGGTCGGCCCAGCTCCAGTTCGGGTGGGCCCGGTTGGTGAGGAGCACGAAGACGGTCCGGCGGGCGGGGCTCACCAGCAGCGACGTGCCGGTGAAGCCGGTGTGCCCGAAGGTGGTGGGGGCGCTGAGCCGACCCATGAACCACGGTTGGTGCAGCACCACGCCGAGCCCGTGGTCGGCGGTCCGGTTCGGGCGTTCCGGGTCGACGGCGGGCAGCCCGGGGTTGGCGTTGGTCAGCATCCGGCGGACGGTGCTCTCGGCCAGGATCCGCTGTCCGCCGTACGTGCCGCCGTCGAGCAGCAACTGGCCGATGACGGCGACCTCCTGGGCGGTGCTGAAGATGCCGGCGTGCCCGGCGATGCCGCCCAGGTGGTTGGCCACGTCGTCGTGCACCACGCCCCGGAGCAGCCCCCGGGAGGAGCGCGCGTCGGTGGCGACCAGCCGGGCGGCCCGGTCGGTGGCGCTGAGCCAGGTGTTCGGGTTGAAGCCGGTCCAGCGCAGCCCGAGCGGGTCGGTCAGCTCGGTCTTCAGCGCCTGGTCCAGCCGCTGCCCGGTCACCTTCTCCACCAGCTTGCCCACGACCATCAGCCCCACGCTCGAGTAGCGGAACACCCGGCCCGGTATCGCCCCGCTGACCAGCGGGGTGGCCAGGACGGCCTGCCACTTCTCGGCCAGCGTGGCGTAGCCGGTCACCGTGGCGCCCACGGGCAGCCCGCTGGTGTGCGCGAGCAGCATCGCCACCGTGACGGCCGACTTGCCGGCGCCGGTGAACTCCGGCAGGTAGCTCACCACCGGCGCGTCGAGGTCGAGTCGGCCCTTGTCGACCTGCCGCAGGGCGAGGATGGACGTGTAGACCTTGGTGATCGAGGCGAGGTCGAAGATGGAGTCGGTGCGCATCCGGACCCGCTCGCCGGCGGGCAGGAGAACCGGCCCGGCAGCGAAGCGCAGGGCCTCGCCGACGGCCGCCTCGGCGTACGGCTGCCCGCCGTTGAGCGCGAGCGCGACCGCCCCGGCGTACATCGGGTGGGCGGGGTTCTGGCTGGTCGGCTTCAGGTGGCCGGTGAGCACGGTGGTCAGCCGCCGGCTGACCGGGGAGGTGCGGACGACCGGCCCGGTGACCGCGGCGGCGCCCTGGCCCGGGGCCGACGCGCCCGGCGTCCGCCACGCACCGGCGTGGCCCGCGGGCGGTGCCGCCCGGCAGCCGGCGAGTGCCGCGGTGGCGGCGGAGAGCCCGAGTCCGAGCAGCGAGCGACGGTTGACCGGCATGGCTGGATCATGCCAGGCCAGCGGGTGCGGAGACACGTCGTCCGGAACACCGCCGTGGTCGCCGCCACCCGGTGCCTCGTCGAGCACGTCGCCGGCGGGGTCACCGACGCGCCGCACCGCTAGGCCGGTGGCTCGTCGCCCGCCTGTTCGTGCCAGCGGGCGCGCCAGGCGGCCTCGTGCTTCTCGTAGCTCGTCCGCTCGTTGAGGGCGGCCCGCCGCAGGGCTCGCCGGGCGTCCGCCATCACCACGACCTCCACGGCCACCAACGCCACGCAGATCGCGGTCAGCAGGGCGAAGGCGGCCAACCCCGGCAGGTGCGTCGCGACCGGTATGGCGGCGGTGAGCGCGAGCACGGTGCCGACCCGGCTCCAGGACAGGGTGTGCAGGGTGCGCAGCTGGAACAGCAAGTCCGCGCACAGGTAGCAGATCACCCCGCCGAACAGCAGCGGCACGCCGGGACCGTGCACCGGCTCGGCGAGGCTGATCGACGGGTCGGCGATCTGCCGTACGATCTCCTCGGCACCGAGGGCGAACAGGATCACCCCGGCGATCATCACCAGGTGCAGGTAGGCGTACGCGTCGCGGGCCATCGACACCCGGGCCTGCCCCTGCGCGACGTGCTGCGCGATCCGGGCGGCCGGCGCGACCACGTCGTAGTGCGCCCACCACAGGGCGGCGGTGAAGACGATGCCCAGCACGGCCGCGGTGATCGCCGGCCAGGTGACCGGCTGGCCGAGGAGGTTGCCGCCGACGCCGACGGAGATGATCGACTCGCCCAGCGCGATGATCAGGATGAGGTCGTAGCGCTCCGTCCAGTGTTCGGCGGAGGTGACCATCCAGCCCCACGCGCCGGCGATCAGTCCGGCGCTGTACTGCAACAGGACGACGCTGACCCACAGCCCGTCCCGGACCAGCCCGGCCACGCCCGCGTCCTCGATCCGCGGCGGGATCAGCGCGGCGCCCAGCAGCAGCAGGGTGCTGGCCACCAGCTCCGGGGAATACTTCAACAGCAGTCGCCGCTCGCCCGGCCGCTCCTTGGCGACGTGCCAGTACAGCAGCAGGTGCACCCCGCGGAACACCACGTAACTGATCGCCACCACCATCGGCCCGGCGGCCGTCTGTTTCGGGTGGTCGAATGCCTGCGGCAGCGACAACGCGAAGCAGAACACCGCCGCCATCCCGGCGACCATCAGCACCGGGACGAAGCCTTCGCCCAACCGGACCCGGGTGGCCACCACGCTGTGCACCACCCAGCACCACCACAGCACGGCCAGCACGAGCATGGCGTGCAGCAGTTGCCGGCCGGTGATGTTGGCGGCGGTGGCCCGGGTGAGGATGAAGAAGGAGAAGACGAAGACCAGGTCGAAGAAGACCTCGAACCGGTCCACCCGGGCACCCGGCGCGATCCCGACGGCCGGCCCCAGTCGCCCGCGCCACCGGTTTCCCACCAACCCACTGTGCCAGCCGAGGACCGGCCGGGGGTCGAATTGGCAGCCGGCCCCGTCGCCCGATCGCTACTCGCACCTGTCCTCGGAGCCCCGGCCGTACGGTTCGCAGCAGTCGACGCGGTGCCGGTAAACCCGCAGGTCACGCCCTCCCTCATACTTAGGCCGATGGCTAAGTATTCCGGCGATGGTGGCGGCGCGGTCGACGCGCCGCTGGACGACGTGTTCCACGCGTTGTCGGACCCCACCCGCCGGCGCGTCGTCGAACTCCTGGGCCGGGGCCCCGCCACGACCAGCGACCTCGCGCGTCCGTTCGAGATGACCCTGCCGTCGTTCACCCAGCATCTGAGTGTTCTCGAACGCTCGGGCCTGGTGACCTCGGAGAAGAAGGGACGGGTGCGGACCTACCGCCTGGCGCCCCGGTCGCTGGAACGGGCCGACAATTGGCTCGCTGCGCAACGGGCGCTCTGGACCCGCCGCCTCGATCAACTCGATTCGCTTCTCTACGACCTGAAGGAGCAGCAGACATGACCGCCTACACCACGAACCCCGAGCTCGACCTCGTCCTGGAGCGCACCGTCGACGTCGCCCCGGAACTGGTCTGGAAGGCCTGGACCACGCCCGAGCTGATCGTGCGGTGGTTCGCCCCGAAGCCCTGGTCGACCTCGTCCTGCGAGATCGACCTCCAGCCCGGTGGCCGGTTCCACACCGTCATGCGCTCGCCGGAGGGTGAGGAGTTCCCCAGCGACGGCTGCATCCTGGTGGTCGAGGAGGGCTCGACCCTGGTGTTCACCTCCGCCCTGGGCCCAGGGTTCCGCCCGCAGGTCGCCGAGGACGGCTTCCCGTTCACCGCGGTGGTCCGCATCGCGCCGGACGGCGCCGGTACCAGGTACACCGCCACGGCGATCCACGCCGACGCCTCGGCCCGCAAGCAGCACGAGGACATGGGCTTCGCCGAGGGCTGGGGCGCGGCGCTCGACCAGCTGGTGGACGTCGTCAAGTCCCGCTGACCCGCGACCGGGGCCCACATCGGACCGGACCGGCCGGGGCGGTCGACGTCGGGCGCCCGGTGGCGGCGGCCAGGGGTCGGCCGCCGCCACCGGATCGCGGGAGACCGCCGTCAGCCGCGATGCCACTTCTGGTTCGCGCCGCCGGTGCACTCCCAGAGCTGGAGCACCGCGTCGTTGTCCGGGTTCCAGCCGGCGATGTCCACGCACTTGTTCGCCTGCGGGTTGACCAGGTCACCCGCCGCGCTGAGCACGAACTGCTGGGCCGGGTTGCCGGAGCAGGTCGCGATCTGGATGGCGGCGCCGTTGGCGGTGGAACCCCAGGCGACGTCCATGCACTTGTTGTTCTGGGTGCGTAGGGTGCCGTTGACGAACTCCCAGCGCTGGTTGGTGCCGCCGTGGCAGTCCCAGACGATGAGCCGCTGGCCGTCGGCGAAGTTCCAGTTCGGCACGTCGACGCACTTCTGGTGCCAGTTGCTGACCACCAGGTCGCCGGTGGCCGGCGGGGTGGTCGGCGGCGGTCCGGTCGGGCCGCCGGCGCCGAACGGCGTCAGGGTGATGGCGGCCGAACGCGGATCGCCGCTGTGCACCAGCGACTCGAAGCCGCCGACGTCGTCGTAGGCGAAGCCGTACGCCTTACCGTCGACCATGTTGGCGTGGATGATGCGGGAGTAGTGGTTCGGGGCGCTGTTCCGGTAGAAGGTGGTGGCGTCGAGCCGGGGCTCGGTGTCGAACTGGCCGAGCGTGCCGCGGTTGAGCGCGGTGCAGAGGGTGCGCTTGATCTCCGGCTCGATGAACGGCGGGGTGTTCGGGGCGTTGAAGACGCCGTCGCAGCCCCACACGTTGCCGGTGGTCGGCCTGGCGACCGTCGCCACCTGGGCGCCGGAGGAGTCGGTGAAGACCATGGTGCTGCCGACGGTGCGGCCGAAGAACCGGCGGTTCGGCTCGTTGGTGCGCGGCACCACCGTGAGGGTACGGCTGGTGTACGCGTTCCACGCCGAGCTGATGTACGAGTCGAGGTAGGCGGGGTCCATCAGGCCGGCGTCCATGGCCTTGCCCGGCGCGAGGACGCGCAGCACGGTGCCGTCGGCGCGGGTGACGACCGACCGGGCGAAGGCCGGTTGCGCCTTGACGGCGTTGATGACGTTGTTCCGGCCGTTGTTCAGCAACTCGCCGGTCTTCGTGGTGACGCCGCTGCCGCTGGTGACGGAGACGGCGTGCGGCACGGCGAACTGGTCCACCTGCGAGCTGTTCAACCAGAGGCCAGCGTCGTTGTAGGTGAACTCGGACCAGTCGAACAGCACGTCCCGGTTCGGGTCGCCGGCCGCCCAGGGCGCGGGCTGGACGACCCCGTCCGGGGTGAGGCGGAAGTCGAGCTTGCGGCCGAACGAGAAGTACATGCGCCCGGAGATGAAGCGCGGAATCCGGACGGTGACGCTGCCGCCGTTGGGCGGGCCGGCGATCGACACGTCCGGCGCCGGGGTCGGTGGGATGCCGCCGGCGGGCCAGCGGGTGAACGCGCCGGCGGCGTTGACGTAGCCGAGGCCGCCGCCGGGGCGGATGTCGGTGCCCAGGATGTAGAGGTGGACCGCCTCGCTGCGGCCGGTGTTGTTGGCGACGGTGACGGGAAGCAGGTCGGGACCGACGGCGAGCGCCCGGGTCTGGGTGGCGGTGAGCGTGACGGGTACGGCGAGCACGAGTGCGGCCAGCGCACCGATGGCGGCGGCGAGTCGTGCCCGGTACGAGCGGCTGTTGGTCACGGGAAACTCCTCGATGGTGGGGACGGGCACCATCTCGTCGACCCCGGGTCGCGGCCGGCCGACGAAGGGCGTGGGGGATGGGGGGTACGTCGCGCGGGACGGGTCTAGGCGCGCGACCACTTCTGGTTGGCGGCGCCGGTGCAGTCCCACAGTTGGAGCTTGCCGCCGTTGGCGGTGACCCGGTCGCGTACGTCGACGCAGCGGTTGGCGCTGAGGTTGACCAGGTCACCCGCGGCGGTGAGGGTGAACCGTTGGGCCGGGTTTCCGTTGCAGCTCACCAGGTTGACCTCGGTGCCGTTGGCGGTGCCGGCCCAGGCCGGGTCCATGCACTTGCCCATGGCGCGCAGGGTGCCGTCGGCGGCGAAGGTCCACGCCTGCGCGGCGGTGGTGTTGCAGTCCCAGATCTGCAGCTTGGCCCCGTCGACCGGGTTCGCGCCGGGAATGTCGATGCACCGGCCGCTCGCCGCGCCCCGGATCCGGGTGGTCCCCGGCGCCGGCTCGCCGCCACCCGAGGTGTAGCCGGAGACCCGGACGTAGTCCACCAGCATCTGCTGCGGGAACTGGGTCGACGCGTCCGGGTAGCCCGGCCAGTTGCCGCCGACCGCCACGTTCAGGATCATGAAGAACGGGTGGTCGAACACCCAGCGGTTGCCGCCGAGCCGGGCGGGGTCGACGCGGTGGTACTCGACGCCGTCGAGATACCAGACGATGGAGTTCGGCTCCCAGTCCACCCGGTAGGTGTGGAAGGCGTCGGCGAGCGGCGCGGCGATGGTCCGGCTGCCGGTGATCCCGCCCGCGCCGGAGTAGCCCGGGCCGTGGATGGTGCCGTAGACGGTGTTCGGCTCCCGGCCGATGTTCTCCATGATGTCGATCTCGCCGGCGTTCGGCCAGCCGACGCTGCCCATGTCATTGCCGAGCATCCAGAACGCCGGCCAGATGCCCTGCCCCCGAGGGATCTTGATGCGGGCCTCGAAGCGGCCGTACGCCTGCGTGAAGGTGGCGGCGGTGAGCAGCCGGGCCGAGGTGTACTCGCACCGGCCGTAGTGGCACTGGTAGTTGGCCGGGTTCTCCCGGCGCGCGGTGATGACCAGGTTGCCCTGGCCGTCGTGCACCGCGTTGCTGGTGCTGTTGGTGTAGTACTGCCGTTCGTTGTTGCCCCAGCCGCTGCCGCCGATGTCGAAGCGCCACCGGCTCTGGTCGACCGGGGTGCCGGCCGCGGCGTTGAATTCGTCCTGCCAGGTGATGCCGCCGATCGCCGCCTCGGCGGGGCGGGAGTGAACCGGTACGGCGAGGGCCACCGTGGCCGCGACGAGCGCGGCGCCGGCGAGGGCGAGCGCGCGTGGCCGGCGGCGGGTGCGGACGGGGAACATGGGACCTCCTGCGGGACGGGCGCGAACCTGTCGCGGGTTCGACGGGGGAGAGGCGACCGGCGCGGCGGCGGGATCGGTGGGGTGTCGGGGGTGCCGCCGCGCCGGGGCAGAGCGGTGGTGTCAGCCGCGACGCCATTTCTGGTTGGCGGTGCCCGCGCAGTCCCACAGTTGGAGGCGGGCGCCGTCGGAGTTGTTCCAGTCGGTGATGTCGACGCACTTGTTGGCCTGGGGGTTGACCAGGTCGCCGGCGGCGGAGAGGACGAACTGCTGGGCGGGGTTGCCGCTGCAGTTGGCGATCTGGATGGTGGCGCCGTTGGCGGTGGAGCCCCAGGCCACGTCCATGCACTTGTTGTTCTGGGTCCGCAGCGTCCCGCCGGTGAAGGCCCAGGCCTGGGCGCTGGTGCCGTTGCAGGTCCAGGTCTGCAGGAGTACGCCGTCGGAGAAGTTGGAGTTCGGTACGTCGATGCACCGGTTGTTCCAGTTGCTGACGATCCGTTGCCCGCCGCCGGTGGTGACGAGCGACAGCCCGTAGACCCCGAGGATCTCGTTCACCGGCTGGAACCAGGTGGTGCCGCCGGAGGAGCAGTTGCCGGAGCCGCCGGAGGTCACCCCCTGGGCCTGGTTGCCCGAGATCCACGCGCCGCCCGAGTCGCCGCCCTCGGCGCAGGCGTTGCTGCGGCTCAGCCCCGACACGGCGCCCTGCGGGTAGACGACGGTCTCGTTGCGGCCGAGGATGGTGCCGCAGCGCCAGCCGGTGGTGCGCCCGGAGCGGCAGACCGAGCTGCCGATGGCCGCGTCCTGCGATCCGGCCACGGTCACGTTGCCCCCGGAGTAGCTGTTGACCCACGGCTGCGGTGTCCAGGAACTGTTGGTGCGCACCCAGGCGTAGTCGTCGCCGGGGAACGACGAGCCGGCGAATGTGCCCTGCGAGACGTTGTTGAAGCCGAGGGTCGGGCTGCCGGCACGTCCACAGTGGCCGGCCGTGACGAACCCGCCGACGACCGCGAAGCCGACCGAGCACAGGGTGTTGCCGTTGATGACGTACTGGTCTCCGCCCCGGATGTCGTAGAGCGGGCGCGGGGCGGCCGGGGAGGTGACCACCCGGACGGCCTCGGCGGGAACGCCGCTGGCCCGGACGTACGCGGTGGCCGCGGCGGTGGCGCCGGGTCGGGCCGTCACGACGACGCTGTTGCTGACCACGTCGACGTGCCAGCCGTGGAGGTCCCGGGAGTCGGCCCTGGCGCGCCGGCTGTCCAGCGCCCGTTTGACCGCGTCGAGCCTGCTCTCGCTGCGGTCGGCGACGGTGACGTCGGCGCCCTCGGCGCGGACCACCGGGGCGAGCGCGGGATCGGTGACCGCGACGGTGAGGCGGTTCCCGTCGGTGGGCAGCCACGCGCCGGCGAAGGCGGGGCCGAGCTTCGCGCGCAGCCGCCGCTCGACCGCCGGGGCGGCGGCCTCGGTGCGCAGGCGGTCGCCCACCTGTGCGGCGGTGAGACCCAGGTCGCGGCGCATCGCCTCGACCAGGCCGGGAGGGAGGTCCGCCGGGGCGGCGCGGTGGGTGGCGGCGGTGGTGGCCGGCGGGCCGGCGACGGCCGCCGCCGGCGCCGCGCCGACGAGCAGGAGGGCGGCGGCGAACGAACCGAGCAAGCGCGGGTGTGGGGACATGGGGGGCCTCCCGGGGTACGGCGAGGGCGGCGGGCGGAGCGGACGAGAGAGCGCTCTCACGATGAAGTTTGTCGATGGTTAACAAATCTGTCAAGAAGGTTGCCTATTGTGCGCCCCGGACCCGCCCGCGCCCGCCCGGTCAGCCGGCCCGGAGGTGGCCGACCGGCGGCGTCACGCGCCGACGGTGTCGGTGGACAGCAGTCCGTGGCCGTCGAGCGGCCGGTCGCCGCCGTGGCGCTGCTGCTTCACCCGATAGAGGCGCCGGTCGGCCACGTGCAGCAGGGTCTCCAGCGTGTCGCCGTCGCGCGGGGCGGTCGCCGCGCCGATGCTGACGCCGGTGTGCCGGCGTACCGCCGCTTCGATCCGGGCCGCCACCGTCCGTGCCGTCGCCTCGTCGGCGTCGCTGAGAACGACCACGAACTCGTCGCCGCCGACCCGGGCGACGGCGTCCTCGGGGCGCAGCACCTCCCGCGCCGCCGCCACCGTCCGCTTCAGCAGCTCGTCGCCGGCGGCGTGCCCGAGGCGGTCGTTGACGCTCTTGAAATCGTCGAGATCCAGACAGAGCATGGCCGGGCCGGCGCGACCGCATCTGCGGAACAGGTGTTGGGTGAAGTCCGCCAGGCCGCGCCGGTTCAGGGCGCCGGTCAACGGGTCCAGCGCCGCCAGGGCGCGCAGCTGGGACCGCTGCCGCGCCAGCTTCCGGGTCTGCGTGCCGCAGACCGAGATCAGGACCAGCATGCCCGCCATGTAGAGGAAGACGTGGCCGGGCCGTGGCGGTTGCCCGAGGGCGGCCACGGCGAGGTACGACGCGAGCAGGAGCGCCTCCAGCGCCATCATCAGCCGCAGGTGCGGGGTGTAGGTGGCCACGAACACCGTGGTGGTCACGAACCCCAGGGCGGCCGGTGAGGCGGCCCCGCCGTCGCAGTACGCGCCGAGCGCCGCCATGGCGATGGTGACCAGCAGGATGGTGAACGAGACCCGGTAGCCGGCGGCCTTCGTGGTCACCGTCCGTGCCGCCCAGATGCCGACGGCGCCGGACGCCATCCCGCAGCTGTAGGCGGCGAGCATCAGGGGCCGATGCGGCTCGCCGGGCGTCATCAGGCAGTAGAGGACGGCGATGCCGTGCGAGACGACGTGCAAGGCCGCGGTGAGCAGCATCCTTCGCCGGCGCTCGTTCACTCCGCCCACCGCACCCTGACGACGGCTCCTGGGGAGGCAGCAGCACGAACGGTCGGGGTGGCCATGTCGGTGGTACGTGTCGAGGCCGCTGCGCGGAGGGGCCCTGCCACGCCGCCATTCAATGATGTGTGTTACATCACCGTCAATACCCGAAACGGCGCATCTGCCCTGGCCAGCGCACAGGTGGCCGAATTCGGTCGGCCGCCGCACTGTGCGTGCCCGTCCCGCTGCGCCCCGCGCTGGCCGGTCACGGGGGATGACAGCCCATCCGGCGGCGTGCCACCATACCGACCAGTCGGTATTCCATCTCGAGGGGGCCCGCGATGCCGGGAACGACTGCGACGCGTACCGCGTACCGCACCTGTCCGCTCTGCGAGGCGACCTGCGGGCTGACCCTGACCATCGCCGACGACCGGGTGACGCACGCCCGGGGCGACCGCGAGCACGTCTTCAGCCACGGCTTCGTCTGCCCGAAGGGAGCCGCGTTCCCGCAGCTCCTCGCCGACCCGGACCGCCTGCGCCGACCGCTGCTGCGGGTCGACGGCACGCTGCGCGAGGTGGGCTGGGACGAGGCGTTCGCCGCCGTCGAGGCCGGCCTGACCGCCGCCCGGGCCGGCGGCCGCGACGCGGTCGCCGCCTACCTCGGCAACCCCACCGTGCACACGATGGCCGGCGGGCTCTACGCCGGCCCCCTCCTGCGGGCGCTCGGCACCCGCAACGTCTTCACCGCCAGCACCGTCGACCAGATGCCCAAGCACGTCTCCTCCGGCTACCTGTACGGCGACCCCAACACCATCCCGGTACCCGATCTCGACCGCACCGACCTGCTGGTGCTGCTCGGCGCCAACCCCTGGGAGTCCAACGGCAGCCTCTGCACCGCGCCCGACTTCCCGGGCCGGCTGCGTGCGTTGCAGGCACGCGGCGGCCGGTTCCTGGTCGTCGACCCCCGGCGCACCCGCACCGCGGCGGCCGCCGACGAGCACCTGCCCATCCGGCCCGGCACCGACGCGCTGCTGCTCTTCGCCCTCGTGCACACGCTCTTCGACGAGAACCTGGTCCGGCTCGGCCGGCTGGCGGAACACGTCACCGGCCTGGACGACGTCCGGGACCTGGCCACCGCGTTCGCGCCCGAGCGGGTGGCCGATCAGTGCGCGGTGCCCGCGCCGCGCATCCGGCAGCTCGCCAGGGAACTGGCGGCCGCCCCCACCGCCGCCGTCTACGGACGCGTCGGCACCTGCACGGTCGCGTTCGGCACGCTGACCAGCTGGCTGGTCGACGTGGTCAACGTGCTGACCGGCAACCTGGACCGGCCCGGCGGGGCGATGTTCCCGCTCGCCGCCCACCAGCGAACCCGGACCGCCGGCCCAGGCAAGGGGTTCCGCACCGGGCGCTGGGCCAGCCGGGTGCGAGGCCTGCCCGAGGTCAAGGGCGAACTGCCGGTCGCCACCCTCGCCGACGAGATCGAGACGCCGGGGGAGGGCCGGATCCGGGCGCTGATCACCGTCGCCGGCAACCCGGTGCTCTCCACCGCCAACAGCGACCGGCTGGACCGCGCGCTCGCCTCGCTCGACTTCATGGTCAGCGTCGACCCGTACCTGAACGAGACGACCCGGCACGCGGACGTGGTGCTGCCGCCACCCGACCCCGCCCGCGCCGGCCACTACGACTTCGCGTTCCTCACCCTGGCCGTGCGCAACGTCGCGAGCTACTCGCCGCCCGTCCTGCCGCTGGCTCCCGACAGCCTCGACGAGTGCGACATCCTGGCCCGGCTCACGCTGATCGCCGCCGGGCAGGGCGTCGACGCCGACCCGGCGGGGCTGCACGAACAGCTGCTCGGCCAGGTGCTCGCTGACGCCGCCGAGGCACTGGACCGGCCGGCGGAGGAGCTGCGGGCGCTGGTCGCCGGGGACCGGCCGGCCGAACGCCTGCTCGACGCGCGGCTGCGGCTCGGCGCGTACGGCGACCGGTTCGGAGAGCGACCGGACGGGCTGTCCCTGCCCCGGCTGCTGGAGCACCCGCACGGCGTCGACCTCGGGGCGCTGCGACCGCGGCTGCCGGAGGTGCTGCGCACCCCGAGCGGCACCGTCGAGCTGTGCCCGCCGCCGATCGCCGCCGACGTGGCCCGGCTGCGCGCCGCCCGCGACGCGCCCCCGGAGGGCTTCGTCCTGGTCGGGCGTCGGCACCTGCGGTCCAACAACAGCTGGATGCACAACGTGCCGGCGTTGGTGAAGGGCCGCGACCGCTGCACCCTGCAGGTGCACCCGGAGGACGCGGCGAAGCTCGGGCTGGCCGCCGGGGAGGACGCCCGCGTCACCTCGCGGGTCGGCTCGCTCGTCGTGGCCGTGGAGGTCACCCCCGACACCATGCCGGGCGTGGTCAGCCTGCCGCACGGGTGGGGCCACGACGTGCCCGGCACCCGGCAGGCGGTGGCCCGCGCCCACGCCGGCGTCAACGCCAACGTGCTCACCGACGAGACAGCCGTCGACCCGCTCTCCGGAAACGTCGTGCTCAACGGCATCCCGGTGCGCGTCCAGCCGGCCTGATCGGCGGCGCCTTGCGTACGCTGGCGCACCGGGCCGGCGGGCGGCCCGGAAGGGCGGGGGCACCGGTGGGTCGGACGGGCGACGGGGAGGCGCTGCCGCAGCGGCTGCTGGCGGTCGCCACCAGGCTGTTCGCGGAGAAGGGCTTCGAGAAGACCTCGGTCCGGGAGATCGTCGAGGCCGCCGGGGTCACCAAGGGCGCGATGTACCACTACTTCGCCGCCAAGGACGACCTGCTCCAGGAGATCTACCAGCGGCTGCTGCGCATGCAGCGCGACCGCCTGGAGGCCATCATGGCCCGCGACCAGCCGGTGGCGCTGCGGCTGCGGGCGGCCGCCGCCGACGTGGTGGTGACCGCGATCGCCAACCTGGACGACGCCACGATCTTCCTCCAGTCGATGCACCTGCTCTCGGCCGATCGCCGGCGCGCGGTGCGGGCGGCCCGCCGGGAGTACCACGAACGCTTCCGCGAGCTGGTGGAGGAGGGCCAGCGCGCCGGGACCTTTCGCGCCGACGTGCCGGCCGACCTGGCCGTCGACTACTTCTTCGGCGCGGTGCACCACCTCGGCGCCTGGTTCCGTACCGGCGGCCGGCTCACCGCCGAGCAGGTCGGCGCGAACTTCGCCGACCTGCTGCTCTCCTCGCTGCGCCCGGACCCGGCCGCCGACCCGCGGCCATCGCGGTGACGGTGCGTTGTCGGGCCGGTCGCACCCGTCGAGCCGAGCCGCTGCTGGCCGCGCCCGTCGTTCGCCGGCCAGCCGCGCGAGCAGAGCCGGCCGCTAGGCGGCCTTCTCTCCTCGACGGGGGAGCTTCCAGTCCGGCCGGACGAAGTGGCAGGTGTAACCACCGGGATTGCGCTCCAGGTAGTCCTGGTGTTCGGGCTCGGCCTCCCAGAACGGGCCGGCGGGAGTGACCTCGGTGACCACCTTGCCCGGCCACAGGCCGGAGGCGTCGACGTCGGCGATCGTGTCCTCCGCGACCTGCCGCTGCTGCTCGTCGGTGTAGAAGATCGCCGACCGGTAGCTCACTCCCACGTCGCCGCCCTGACGATTCTTCGTGGTCGGGTCGTGGACCTGGAAGAAGAACTCGAGAAGATCCCGGTAGGAGAGCTTCTCGGGGTCGTAGACGATCTCGATCGCCTCGGCATGGGTGCCGTGGTTGTAGTACGTGGCGTTCGGCACGTCCCCGCCGGTGTATCCGACCCTGGTGGCGAGCACGCCAGGGCGTTTCCGGATGAGATCCTGCATCCCCCAGAAGCAGCCGCCGGCCAGGATCGCCTTCTCCGTCGTCTCGCTCATCGCTCTGCCCTCCGGTGCGGGTGCTCGTGCTCGTACCTCGGGAACCCTGTGCGTCCTGCTGGCGATCCTGGCCTTCCCGTTCCGGCTGCCACCATGCCGACCGACGAGAACCTGGCGGCCGGTACGGGCGACCCGCGCCGCGCCGGGCGGGCTTTCCACCGGATCAGCAGAACCAGCCGTCCAGACCGTCTCGAGGGCCGCTGACCGAGTCGTAGTTGTCGTAGCAGCTTGCGCTCTGCAGATGACCACGGCGTGCCGGGGCACCACCGGTATCAAGAACGTCAACATCTGGCGATGTCCGACCCATCGGCGGTCACCGCTTGTCGGTGCGCTCGGGCGGCCACCTCCGCGGCCGTACGGCGATGGGCGGCGGCGTCGTCGGGACGGCCGAGCGCGGTGGCGAGGTCGGCGAGGTGTCCGGCCACCGGCCCGAGGGTGACGACCCCGCTGCCCGCGCCGGCCAGCTCGTCGGCGGCGGGCAGCAGCTCCACGTACGCGTACCGCATGGTGGTGCGGTCGTCGAGGGCGAGCGCGGCGCGGGCGGCGAGGCACAGCCGCGCCTCGCGGAGCAGGTCGTGCGGTGACTCGGGGAGGGCGCCCAGCGCCGCGCCGGCCTCGTCCCGGCGGCCGGCGGCGAGCAGGACCAGCGGCCGGACCCAGGGCTCGTGCGGTCCCCAGTCCTCGCGCTGCCACCTGTCGGCGGGCCCGTGCGGGTCGGCCGGCCGGTCACCGGCGGCCGGTTCCGGCAGCCGCAGCGACAGCAGCGCAAGTGGGAGCAGGCCGTTCTCCATGCCGGGCATCCCGGCGGCGGGGAGGCTCGCATGGGCGGCCCGGTACGCGGCCTCGGCCGCGGCGACCTGCCCGCCGACGGCGAGGCGCAGCGCCGCGTACCAGCGGGTGAAGACGCCCACCAGCGGCAGCTCGTACCGGTCGGCGAGGCGGTCGGCGGCCGCGGCGTGGGCGTCGGCGGCGTCGAGATCGGCGAGCGCGCAGCGGGCCTGGAGCAGGACCAGGTGCCCGAGCACCTCGAAGGTGACCAGCTCGTGCTCGCGGGCCAGCTCGACCAGTTCCGCGCCGATGCGCGCCCGCTGCGGGGCCAGGCCGGCGCGGGCGAAGGCGTGCATGAAGCGGGCGTTGAGGGCGAACGCCAGCAGCGCCGGATCGGCCAGGCGCCGGGCGATCGCCGCCGCCTCCACGGCGGCCCGGTGTCCCCGGTCGGTGGTGTCGCCGCGCAACTCCAGCGCCAGCGTGCTCAACAGGCGGCTGCGATCCGCCGGCCGGTCCCCGCCCAGGGCGGCCAGGGTGCGCTCGGCGGCCTCGACGATGCGGTGGGAGAGGCGGTCGTCGTCGTTGCGCGTCCAGATCGCGGGCACCTCGAAAGCCGCGAGGACGTCCGCGGTCACCCGGGGGTCGTCCAGCCGCTCGGCGGCGGTGAGCGCCGCGCCCCGGTGCCGGCGTGCCCGGTCCAGGTGCCCGGTGACGGCGAGCGCGCGGCCCAGCCCCATCAGCGCCCGCAGCCGGCCGTGCGGATCGTCGTCGGCGAGCTCGTGGGCGTCGAGCGCCTGCTGCCACAGCCGGGCGGCCAGGTGCGGCAGGGAGCGGCGTTCGGCCTGCTCGGCGGCGGCGGTGGCGTACCGGGCGGCGCGCGGCGCGGCCCCCCGCGTCCCGGCTCGGGAGAAGTGGTGGGCGAGGACGGTGACGTCGTCGGGGTGCAGCCGTTCGAGGGCGGTACCGGCGGCGGTGTGCCAGCGGCTGCGGCGCGGTGCCGACAGGTCGCCGTACACCGTGTCCCGGACCAGGATGTGCGCGAACCGCAACCGCGCCGCCGGACCCTGCTCGGTCAGGACGCCGGCGCGCACCGCGTCGTCCAGCGCGTCCAGGACGGCCGCCTCGTCGCCGGTCATCGCGGCCAGGAGGTCCGGGTCGACGTCGCGCCCGAGGACGGCCGCCTGCTGCACCACCGTGCGGGCGGGGCCGGGCAGCTGTGCCAGGCGGTGGCGGATGACGTCGCGGACCCCGGGTGGGACGGTCTCCAGCGCCGCCGGGCCCTCCGCCGCGAGCAGCCGGGCCAGCTCCCGGACGTAGAACGGGTTTCCGCCGCTGCGGCGGTGGATCAGGTCGACGCTCGGCGGGTCGAGGTCCCGGCCGACGACCGTCCGGGCGAGTTCGCCGGTGGCCGGTGCGTCCAGACCGTCGAGGTAGACCCGGACCGGTTCGCTGCGGGCGAGGCGGGCCAGGGCGGCCGTCAGCTCGGGGCCGATCCCGGTGGACCGGAAGATGCTCACGACGAGGACGGGACCGGTGACCGGCTCCGGTTCCGCGAACAGCGCGGCCAGCAGGTCCAGGGTGTCCTCGTCGGCCCGGTGCAGGTCGTCGAGGACCAGCAGCACCGGTCCTCGGCCGGCCGCCGCGGTGAGCAGGTCGACGGCGGCCCGGTGCCGGCGGAACCGGGCCACCGCCGGCTCCTCCGTCGGGTTGCCGGATGACGGGTCCGCGACGGCCAGCGCCCGGGTGATCTGGGTCCACGGCCAGGCCACCGGCGCGCCCTCGTACTCCGGGCTGCGTCCCCAGGCGGTGACCCAGCCGTCGTCGGCCAGCCGCCGGGTGAGCGCCTCGGCCAGTGCCGTCTTGCCCGCCCCCGCTCCGCCCGAGACCAGGGCGAGGGCCGGCCGGCGGTGCCGGGCCACCGCCGCGGCCGCGGCCCCCAGCAGCTCCTGCTCTTCGCGCCGGCCCACGAAGGTACGCGGCGCCTCCGCCGCCATCCCGCCGACGGTGGGTGCCGCCGCCGGAACCTCGCCCGGCGACGGCCCGACGTCGGCCCTGCTCACCGGGGGCGCCGGGTCCAGGTGCGGCGCCTGGGCGAGGATGTCGGCCTCCAGTCGACGCAGCCCGGGACCGGGGTCCAGGCCGAGCTCGGCCACCAGGGTCTCGCGGGCCCGGCGCAGCGCGGCCAGTGCCTCGCCCTGCCGACCGGACCCGTAAAGGGCGGTGGCCCACAGCCGCCAGGCGTCCTCGCGCAGCGGCTGCGCGGCGGCGTGCTGTTCCAGCTCGACGGCGGCCTCGGCGGCCCGCCCCAGCGCCAGCAGCGCCTCGCTCCGCCGTTCCACCGCCAGCATCCGCAGCTCGTCGAGCCGGGTGACCTCGGCGCGCGCCCAGCCCTGGTCGGCGAACTCCGCGTACGCCGGGCCACGCCAGCAGGCGAGCGCGTCGGTCAGCCGGGCCAGCGCCGAGCCGGCGTCGCCGTCCCCGATCAGCCGGCCCGCCTCGGTGACCGCCGTCTCGAACCGCCACGCGTCCACCGCCTCGGGGTCGGCGCGCAACGCGTAACCGGGGGGCGCGGTCACCAGCAGCCGGGCCGGCTGGCGGGGCGCCCGTTCCGGCTCCAGGGCCCGGCGCAGATCGGCGACGAAGGTACGGACCGCCGCCACCGCCTGCTCCGGTGGCGTCTCCCAGAGGTCACCGACGAGCCGGTCCACCGACACCACCTGGCCCCGCGCGACCAGCAGGCGGGCCAGCACGGCCCGGTGACGCGGACCTCGCAGCGGCACGGGCCCGGCCGCGCCGATCGCCTGCACGGGCCCCAGCACGCCGAACGTCACCGCCGGTGCCCCCGCCCGCCGACTCATGGCACCCACTCTAGGCACCGCCGCGCCGGGCACCGGTCGGCGGCCGGGCACTCATCCGCTGCTGATCCGCTGCTCATCGCCGCCGGTCAGGCTCGATCCCAGGACCGGTCACGGGGTGCCGCCCCGGCCGGTCGACGGACACCCGAACGAGCAGGAAGGTTCCCGGTGAACCCCAGGATCAACAGTTTCGATCATCAGCGCGTCACCGTCGCCGACGGCGTGGCCCTGCACGCCGCGGTCGGCGGCTCGGGCAGCCCGATCGTGCTGCTGCACGGCTTCCCGCAGACCCACCTCATGTGGCGGCACGTCGCCGCCGACCTCGCCGCCGACCACACCGTCATCTGCCCCGACCTGCGCGGCTACGGCGCCAGCGACAAGCCCGCGGCGACCGACCCGGAGGTGTACGCCAAGCGCACCATGGCCGACGACATCGTCGCGCTCGCCCGCGCCCTGGGCCACGACCGCTTCGCCCTGGCCGGCCACGACCGCGGCGCCCTGGTCGCCGTGCGGGCCGGCCTCGACCACCCGGAGGCGGTCACCCACCTGGCCGCGCTCGACGTCCTGCCGACCCTCGACATGTGGGACGTCATGCGCGGCACCTCCGCCGCCGTCGGCTTCCACCTGTACCTGATGGCCCAGCCGCCCGGCCTGCCCGAGCAACTCATCGCCGCCAGCTCCGACGCCTTCTTCGGCCACTTCCTCGACAGCTGGACCCGGGACCCCGACGCCATCCCCGCCGAGATCCGGGCGGCCTACCTGACGGCGTCCCGGGCGGCCGTCCCGTCCATCGTCGCCGACTACCGCGCCTCCGCCGGCATCGACGTGGAGCACGACACCGCCGACCGCGCCGGCGGCCGGCAGCTGCGCATGCCGGTGACGGTCCTGCAGCAGGACTGGGGCGCCGCGCTGGGCTTCGACGCCGCCGGCCGGTGGCGCGCCTGGGCGCCGGACCTGCACCACCGCACCGTCTCCTGCGGGCACTTCATGGCCGAGGAGGCGCCCGCCGAGGTCGTCAAGGCCCTCCGGGCGCTGCTGACCCGGTGACTGGCGCGGGCTCCGCGCGCGTGGTCCCGGTCCGGAGCCCGCCGGCGTTCCCGGGCCGTTCCGGTCGCGGGCCGCTCCGCGTGCCGGGCCGATTCGTCCCCGGGCCGGCTCCGTCCCGGACCCGCTCCCTGGGCCGCTCGCTCACCCGCGGGTGCGACCCGATGTCCTGGCCTGGGCGGATCAGGACCCCGATGCGACCTGACGGCCGGGGTGGACGCGGCGTCGGCGGCATGGTCGGCGGCGGCCAGGGTAGGCCGCAGTCCGGCGAGTGGCGAGGCGAGGTGAGGTGGACGATGGCGGGTACCTGGTTGCTCGGTGCGGGGGCCGAGACCTCCCGGCAACGGCCGACGGCGGTGCTGGTCGCGGTGCGCGAGGACGACGGCGCGGGCGGCAACGGCCCCGGCAGTGAGGTGTCCCTGGAGGAGCTGCGACGGCTCGCCGACACCGACGGCCTCAACGTCGCCGACGCGGTGGTGCAGCACCGCCCGAAGCCGGATCCGGCCACCTTCCTCGGCTCCGGCAAGGTCGACGAGCTGGCAGCCGCCACCGAACGCGCCGGTGCCGAGCTGGTCATCGCCGACGGTGAGCTGAGCCCCGGCCAGGTGCGGAACCTGGAGGAACGGGTCGGGGTACGGGTGGTGGACCGCACCGCGCTGATCCTGGACATCTTCGCCGAGCACGCCCGCACCAGCGAGGGCCGGGTCCAGGTGGAGCTGGCGCAGATCGCGTACCAGTTGCCCCGGCTGCGGGGCGACGGCCGGTCGATGTCCCGGGTCGGTGGCGGCCGGGTCGCCGGCGGCGCCGGTATCGGTGTGCGTGGACCGGGTGAGATGCGGCTGGAGACCCAGCGTCGGACGCTGCGCCAGCGGGCCACCCGGCTGCGGCGCAACGCCGGTGAGCTGGCCCGGCGGCGGGAACGCACCCGGGGCCGACGGGCCCGCAACCAGATCCCCTCGGTGTCGATCACCGGGTACACCAACGCCGGAAAGTCCGCCCTGCTCAACCGCCTGACCGGCGCGGACGCCCAGGTGCAGGACGTCCTCTTCGCCACCCTCGACCCGACGGTACGGCGGATCAGCACCGGCGAGCTGACCTACACCGTCACCGACACCGTGGGTTTCGTCCGGCACCTGCCGCACCAACTGGTCGACGCGTTCCGCTCGACGCTGGACGAGGTCACCCGCAGCGACCTGGCGATGCACGTGGTGGACGCGTCCGCGCCGGACGCGTTCGGCCAGATCACCACGGTGCACGGCGTGCTGCACGAGATCGGCGCGGGCCAGGTGCCGGAACTGCTGGCGCTCAACAAGATCGACATCGCGCCGCCGGAGTGGGTCGACGCGCTGTGCCGCGCGTACCCGGACGCGGTGCCGGTGTCCGCGCTGACCGGCGCCGGCATCGACGAACTGCGCCGGACGCTGGCCCGCCGCCTGACCGGGCGCTGACCGCTCGGCGGCAGCCCCGCGTGGGGCGAGCTGTCCCGGAGGTCGGTGGTCGGGGAACACGGCGTGGCGACCCCGGCGAAAGTGCTTCAATCGGGACGAAGGGCAACGTGCCCGCTGAGCGGAGGAGTGCGGGATGCAGACGACCGCGACCGACAACCATGCCGTCGCCCAGGCCGTCCACGACGTCGGCTCCGCGCTGTGGTTCGGCGGCACCGTCATGGGCGTCGCCGGCGTCAACAAGTCCGGCAGCGACCTGCAGCAGGGCATCGACCGGATCCGGGTCGCCGAGTCCGCCTGGAACCGGTTCAGCCCGGTGCAGTGGCTCGGCATCGGCGCGACCCTGCTCGCCGGGTTGCGGCTCACCCAGGTTGGCGGACGCCGCATCGCATTGCAGAAGGGATTCGGCACGGTGGGCGCGTTGAAGGCGGGGATCACCGTCGCCGGTGCCGTGGCCACCGCCTACTCGGCCTACTGCGGCAACCGGATCGGTCAGCTGGCCGAGGCGGCGCACCAGCGGGGCGACCGCCTGGAGGTGCACGACGCCACGGTCCCGGCCGCGGGGACCCCGGCGGAGATCGCGACGTGGCAGCGGCGCCAGCGCCTGGCGCAGTTCGCCGTGCCGGCGCTGGCCGGCGCGAACATCGTCTGCGGCTCGTACCTCGTGCAGTCGTACCGGCTGGGCGCCACCGGGAAGGGTGTCCTCCGGCGGCTGTTGCCGGACTGACCCGCCGTCACGAGGCCGGCCCCGCGAGGGCCGGCGGGGGAGAGGAGCGTCGGCATGACCGATGGACCGTTCGACGTGCCGCCGGAGGCCGACGCGATCGAGCAGCGCCAGCCGCTGCTCGACGAGGGGCAGCCCGACGAGCCGCCGGAACCGCAACCGCGGGACGCCACCGAGGCCGACCTGGCCGAGCAGGGCGCCTCGGTGCCGGGGGAGCACGCACTGCCGTCGACCTCCCTGCCGGAGGACGCCACCGCCGCGGACGCCCTCGAGCAGCGCCAGGTGGTCGGGCCGGGCGACGAGGACCGCCGGGACTGACCCGGCCGGCACCGCAGGTCCGGGGCGCGGCCAACGAGCCTCAGCCCGCGTTGCCTGCGCACCGAGAGGTGCCGAACGACGGTGAGCCGCCCGGCGTGCCCGCGGCAAGCGAGATCCGTCATGGCCCGGCAGCGCGTCCGTCTCATCGCTACCGTCGATCTGATGGGACGGATGCGCGGCGTCCAGGAGCGACCGGCGGGGCTGACGTATCAGGCTGAGCTGGTCAGCCCCGACGAGGAACGCTCGCTGCTGTCAGTGCTCGGGGCGATGGACTACCGCGAGATCCGGATGCAGGGTCAGGTCGCCCGGCGCACCGTCCGGCACTTCGGTGTCGACTACGACTACGGGTCGTTCCAGCTCACCGAAGCCGAGGCGCTGCCGGTGGAGCTGCACGAGGTCCGCCGGCGCTGCGCCGACCTCGCCGGCGTCGCGGTGGCCAGCTTCGCGCAGGCCCTGGTCACCCGCTATCCGCCCGGTGCGGTGATCGGCTGGCACCGGGACGCCCCCGCGTTCGGCCCGACCGTGGCCGGCGTGTCGCTGGGCGCCGCCTGCCTGTTGCGTTTCCGGCGAGACACCGCGGGACAGCGCCGGGTGTACGAGGTGGAGCTGGCGCCCCGCTCGGCGTACGTGCTGGCCGGCGCCGCCCGGTCGACCTGGCAGCACAGCATTCCACCGGTCCCGGAGCTGCGGTATTCCATCACCTTCCGCCAACTCCGCCGGCCCTGACCCGCGGCGCCCGCCCGCCCCGGCACGCGGACGGGCCGCGACGGTGGCGGGCCGGCGGCCCGCCCGCCGCGACGCCCGTCAGACGACGCAGAACTCGTTGCCCTCGGGATCGCCCAGGACCACGGCGTAGTAGTCCATCGCCGGCTCGTCCATCGTCCGCAGGATCGTGGCCCCCGCCCGGACGACCCGGTCGACCACCGCGTCGACCCGTTCGGTGCGCAGCTTCAGGTCGACCGTGCGGCCGCCGCCGACCTTGAGATCGAGGTGGACCCGGTTCTTGGTCACCTTGGGCTCGGGCACTTGGCGGGAAGGAGTAACCAGCCGCCGGCATCTCGACCTGGTGCTCGGCATCGTGGTGCCGACCGTCGATGTGACCGACATCGACTTCTACCACGTGACCGGCCTCGATCTCGGCTACGTCGCGCGCCAGCAGTCGGCGGGGGTGACCCAATGAACGCCGGACCGCCTGCGGCAGGCAATCGAATGGGCCGCTGAGCACGGACTGCCGATGAAAGACTTGACGGTCCTCGCGGTGCAGAACGATCCGTTCCGGGTCGACACCGACGCCCGGCACCGCGACGGTGAATGGCTTGCCGTTACTGCCCGCGAACTTGGCCTCGGTGATCGAAAGATCCACCTGCGCGGCCTGCACTACATGGTGATCGGACGGCCGAAGCCTGACGGCACCGCGTACACCAACACGGAGCAGGACTGGCTCTGGCTGTCCGGCGACGCTGGCAAGGCCGCCCGGTGGCTGGGGTACATCCCGTTCGACCAGATCGTCGACCAGCGCAACAGCGACCCAGTGGTGCGGATCTTCAAACGGCCGGAGCAGCCGCGGCCGTACCTGCACGTCGGGGTCCACGTCGATATTCCTGATGTTGACTACCTCGATCCTGCTGTCAGCCTGTTCGACTTCACCGGCGTCCAGCCGTACAAGCTGGTCCTCGTCGGGGAAAAGTCCTCGCTGGACGACGTCTTGGCCCCGATCGCCAGCAGCTACGGCGCTGACTTGTACCTGCCGACCGGGGAGCCGTCCGACACGATGCTGTATCGCATGGCCAAGGTCGGTGCCGAGGACGGCCGACCGATGGTGGTGCTGTACTTCTCCGACGCCGACCCCTCCGGGTGGCAGATGCCCATCAGCGTCGCCCGGAAGTTGCAGGCGTTCCAGACGCTGCTCTTCCCGGAGTTGCAGTTCACAGTGCACCGTGTCGCGCTGACCCCGATCAGGTCCGTGAGTACGGGCTGCCGTCGACGCCGTTGAAGGAGACCGAGCGCCGCGCCGACCGGTGGCGAGAAGCCACCGGGGTCGAGCAGACCGAAATCGATGCTCTGGCGTCGCTGCGCCCGGACCTGCTGCGCCGGATCGCCCGCGACGCGGTCGCGCCGTTCTACGACGTTACGCTCGACCGGCGGGTGTACGAGACCAAGGCGCGATGGATCGACCAAGCCCAGACCATGGTGGACGGCCAGCTCGACGCCACCGCGCTTGGAGGACCTGCGCAGCGAGGCTGCCGAAAAGCTGGCCGAGCTGCGCGCGGAAGTCGACGCGATCAACAACGCGCTGCGGGTCGACGTCCGGAACATCGACTTGCCGCCGATCCCGCCGGTCCCGGACGCGGACGCCTCCGGCGTGTATGGCTTGCCATTACTCGACTCCGACTGGCCGTTCGCTGAGCAGTGCCGCCGACTGATCGCGTCCAAGGCGTACCGCGCGGGGGTGGAATCGTGATCCCCTACGGCACCAAGGCGAACGGCATCACCGACGACGACCTCGTGGTGGACCGCGCGATCGCGGCGGGATTCCTCGATGAGACACCGGTCGATCCGGCGGCCGGACCCTCGCCACCGTCGACCGATCTCTGTTCGATGACGATGCCTATCTTGAGCCGGTCCGATTCGCGCTCATCCCTGCGATACCCGACGATGCCCGCGGCCTGACCGACCACCGCGGCATCGATGACGACCTAGATGCACCGCCGTCCGACGCCGCATGACCCGACGCTGATCAGGGGGCCGACGCGACCCCCCGGCATCCCCGCGATTCAGGGGCCGCGTCAACCCCGGCACCCTCGCCGATTTTCAGGGGGCCGCCGCGAAGCCACTCCCATGATCAAAAACTAGGGGGCCGACGCGACCCCAACGGGGTGGATCTTCGAAGGGGCTACCCCTCTCGTAGAGCCCGTGGTGATCCCGGTGATCCCGGCGATCCCGGTGACCACCGGCACCGATCACCCAAACCACCGGACCACCGGACCACCGGGCCATCGGGCCATGGCCGCCATCGGGCCGACCGGACCACCACGACTGGCACCAGGACCACAGACACCAGGTCGCCCGGCACCCCCACCCAGGGGCAGGGTGGTGGCACAGCACCAGTGCCACCCACCACCTACAGCACGTCGACCATCACCATCACGACGACGATGTCGATGTCGATCGAGTCGAAGTGATCGAGTTGATGATGAGAAATTGATCGATGAGACCGCCCCACACGAACGTGATGCCGTCGGCGTCGGGCTGTATCCGGACGCCGTGCTGGCCGGTGCGCTGGCAGTGGTCGAGGGTCGGGCGACCCCGACACGGGTGTCCTTGGTCAACCAGGACGGACACATCTACCTGCCCAGTAGTGCTGATTGCCCTGCACGCGGCCGTCGCCATCTAAGCTACTCAAAGTACGGTGCTCGAATGACCCACGGTCCCTTGGATCCGTCGCAGCCGCCGACTCAGCCAGTGCAGCCGATGAGCCCATACCCGCCGCCGCAGTACACCCCCACTTCCGGCGGCCCGCCGGTATACCCGCCGAGTGGGCCGCCTCAGTACGGTCCAACGACCGGCGGGCCGCCGCCGTACCCACCAGCCGGGCCGATGCCCTTCTATCCCGCGCCTGTCCGGCCGAAGAGGAAGAGTTTCTGGTCTTCCACGGGCGGGATCCTGACCATCGTCTTCGGCTCGCTCGCACTGGTGGTCGTGTTCGTGCTGTGCACGCCCTTGGTCTTGGTCGCGGTGATCGGGGACAGGGGGGACAGGGCCGCCGTCTCCAAGATGGAGGTTCGGGTCACCTCGTGCGAGGTGTTCGGCTCGGTCGCGAAGGTTGGGTTCTCCGTGAAGAACATCGGGGACACGACTCGCAGCGCCACCCTCAAGATTGAGTATCGGGACTCGGCTGGCGCCCGTCTGGACACGACAACGTCGTACGTGCGAAACGTGGCGCCGGGAGACACGGTGCGCGGCGAAGAGTCGACCATTTTGGATGTCCCGACGACGTCCGGAAGCTGCAAGATCGTCGACGTGAGCTGACCCCAACGATCGTGCTGACCCGGCAGGCCGCGCAGCCCCCCGTCGTCTTGTAAGTTCTCTGCGGACGCTGCGTGGTACGGCCACATCGCCACTCTCAATATGGCGCGGCAGTTCGAGACCACGAACGGCTCCAAGGAGCACCCCGGCCTGTTCGATGTTCCGCCGTCGATGCTGTCCCGGCCGTTCTGGGAGCTGAGCAACATGGACGGGGTTTCCCTGGGGCCGCTTTCCCGTGCCCCCGCGATACCGGCAGTGCCATGATGAACGTCGATGTTCTCGAGGTCGATGCGCGGGGCGACGCGATGGCGCGGGCGCGGGCGCGCGGTCAGTTGACCGACGCCGGTCGATTGCTGCTGACCGGGCTGGCGTGGCTGTTGTACGCCGCCGGGTGGTCATTCGCGAGGCTGTGCCGCGTGGTCGCGGTCACAGTCGGCGGGCTGCTCTACGGCGTCGGCTGGTCGGCGGGCCGGGTGGCGCTGGCGGTCCAGTGGACGTGGGCGGCGGTCCGCGTCGGGTGGGACGACGGGCGGCAGCCGGTCGGCGGGCGTCGCTGATGCTCCGGTACATGACCGTCGACGAGATCCGGATCTTGTATCGTCGCCCCGTCGGTACAGTTCACCGGCTTGCTAGTACCGAGCACTGGCGCCGATGTGACAATAGGCGACCGGCCCTGTACAACGCGTCAGACGTGGAAGAGACGTTCGCGAGGCTCAACGGGCACCGGTAGGCGCTGAAAGCCTTACAGCGTAAGCGATCCGGCAAATCAGTAACGTGCTACTGATCTTGCGATACGGCGTCTCGGGGTCGCTGTGATGGTGGTTAGTCTTCGCGCAAAGTCCCCTCGGGCACCTGCTGGAACCAGATGCGCGGCCCCCGGCCGGTCGGGTCGACGACCGACTCCGGGGTGTCGCCGGCCCCCTCGGGCAGCTCCTCCGCCGGCACGCCCGTCGCCGCCCAGTAGTCCCGCCAGGTGCGGTGGCCGCCCGGCGGTGGCTCCGGCACGTAGCCCAGCGCCTCGGCCCAGAACGCCACCACCCGCCGGGGGTCGGCGCAGTCGATCGTCACCTGCAGTGTCATCTCCACCGCGGGAGCTTCCCAGCCGGGTACGACAGGTGCCGCCGGTCGGTCACCCCGAGGACGTGGCTTTCGTCACTCGGTCACCCGCACCGCGCCCGCGTCCCCGAGCCGCCGTCGCGACACCCGGTCGCCCGCTCGCCGGGGACCCGGGGCGGCGGTAGCCTGGGGCCCTGCTCCGGCTCGGGGGGTCGTTTCCCCTGCTCGCGCGGTGGCAGCAGGGTCGGGCGATCGAGGGGGCATGGGTGCCGGAGCGGGGCGGCCGGGGGTCGGTGGCGAACGGCCGGGCGGCGCGCCGTCCGACCTCGGGCGCCGTGCTGCGACCGGGCGCGCGATCCTCGTCCCGGGCACCGAGGTTCGGCGGACCCGGCGACGGGGTACGGGCACGGCGATGAGGTGTACTCGAACGTGACCAGCCCCACCGAGGAGCTGTTCGGCAGCGGCAGCGCCACCGGGCGGTTGATGGCCCGGCTCGACTGGGCGGCCACCCCGCTCGGCCCCGTCCAGTCCTGGCCGCAGAGCCTGCGCGCCGCCGTACGGATCGTCCTGTCCTCCCGGTACCCGATGCTGCTGCTCTGGGGCGAGCAGTTCACCCAGCTGTACAACGACGCCTACTCGGCCCTGATCGGCGACAAGCATCCGGGTGCGCTCGGGGACGACGTCCGGACCACCCTGGCCGAGGGCTGGGACGTGCTCGCGCCGCTGATCGACGACGCGATGGCGACGGGCGTGGCCAGTTGGGTGCCCGCCCTCCAGCTGCTCCTCGACCGGTCCGGCTACCGGGAGGAGGCCTACTTCAGCGTCTCCCACGCCCCGGCCCGGGACGACGACGGCCGTACCGTCGGCGTGTTCACGGTGTGCAGCGAGGTCACCGAGCAGGTGGTCGGGGAACGGCGGCTGGGCCTGCTGCGGGACCTCTCGGTGCGCGGCGACGGGCGCACGGTGGACGTCGCCAGCACCTGCGCCCGGCTGGTCGAGGCGATCGGCGGGCACCGGTTGGACGTACCGTTCGCCGCGATCTACCTGCGGGAGGGTACGGCGCTGCACCGGGTGGCCTGCACCGGTGACGGTCCGGTGGCGGCGGTGCTGCCCGACGTCGTGGTCGACGGCGACCCGGCCTGGGGACTGTGGGCCGCCGGCGGGGGAGCGATCACCGAGGTCCACGGGGTCGCCCAGCGGATGACGCTGCCGGCCGGGGCGTTCGACGAGCCGGCGGCCACCGCCGTGGCGCTGCCACTGCCCTCCGCGGAGGCCGATCAGCCCCTCGGGGTGCTGGTGGCCGGGGTGAGCCCCAGCCGCGCGCTGGACGAGGCGTACCGGTCGTTCTTCCACCTGCTGGCGCAGCAGGTGGCCGTCGCGGTGCGCAACGCCCGGGCGTACGAGGAGGAACGGCGCCGGGCCGAGGCGCTGGCCGAGCTGGACCGCGTCAAGACCAGCTTCTTCACCAACGTCAGCCACGAGTTCCGCACGCCGCTGACGCTGATGCTCGGCCCGCTGACCGACGCCCTCGCCGACGAGCGGCACCCGCTGCCACCGGAACAGCGGGAACGGGTGGACACCGCCCGGCGCAACGCCACCCGGCTGCTCACCCTCGTCAACAGCCTGCTGACCTTCTCCAGCCTGGAGGCCGGGCGTGCCCGCAGCCGGGCGCGGCAGGTGGACCTGCCGGAGCTGACCGCCGAACTGGCCGGCGTGTTCCGCTCGGCGGTGGAACGCGCCGGGCTGCGGCTGGAGGTGGACTGCCCGCCGCTGCCCCGGCCGGTGGCGCTCGACCCGGCCAACTGGGAGCGCATCGTCACCAACCTGCTGTCCAACGCGCTGAAGCACACGTTCGTGGGGCGGATCAGCGTCGGGCTGCACGCCCACCCCACGGAGCTGCGGCTGACCGTCGCCGACACCGGCATCGGCATCGCCGAGGAGGAGATGCCCCGGCTCTTCGAGCGCTTCCACCGGGTGGACGGGGCCCGCTCCCGCAGCCACGAGGGCACCGGCATCGGGCTGGCCCTGGTCGGCGAGCTGGCCCGGCTCGAGGGCGGCGACGTACGGGTGGCCAGCCAGGTCGGGCGCGGCAGCACGTTCACCGTTGCGCTGCCCTGGTCGGCGCTGCACCGCGGCACGGACGACACCGCGGCGGCGAGCGACCTCGGTGACACGGCCCGCGCCGCGGCGCAGGAGGCGAGCGGTTGGCTGGTCGACCCCGGCCGGCCCGAGCCGGCCGAGGAGGGGTCGCCCGGGACGCTGCCCGACGACGGGCGGGGCGTGCGGATCCTGGTGGCCGACGACAACGCCGACATGCGCGCGTACCTGGCCCGGTTGCTGACCGCGCAGGGCTGGCGGGTGGACACGGTCGGCAACGGTCGGCAGGCCCTCGATGCGATCCGGCGGGACCCGCCGGACCTGGTGCTGACCGACGTGATGATGCCCGAGGTCGACGGCTTCGCCCTGGTGCGCACCCTCCGGGGACAGCCGGACACCCGGGCGCTGCCGGTGGTGGTGCTCTCCGCCCGCGCCGGCGCGGACGCCGCCGTCGAGGGCCTCGACCTCGGCGCCGACGACTACGTGGTCAAGCCCTTCACCGCGGCCGACCTCGTCGCCCGGGTACGGGCCACCCTCGAGGGTGCGCGACGGCGCCTGCGGGCACCGGACGCCGAGGACGACCGTCCGGAACCGCCGCGGTCGACCCGTCCCGCCGGTGCGGCCCCGAGCGCTGCTCCGCCGGCTACCGGCCCGGTCGGGGGCTCCTCCGCCGGGGCGGCCACGGACTCCACGCCGTCGCTGACCGGTACCGCCGAGGCGGCCTCCGCCGGGGCGACCGCGAACCCCACGCCGTCGTTGACCGGTACCGCCGAGGCGGCCTCCGATCCTGCGCCCGCGGCGGCCAGGACGATGGACGCGGCCTTGTCCGACGTGGGCCCAGCCGTCCTCGGCCATCCGGAAGCGGGGCCCCGGCGGACCGCCGCCCCCGCCGGGATGCCGACCGCCGTGGGGGTTCCGAACGGCCACGAGAGGGCCTCCGTGGTGGACACCGGATGGAGCTACCCCTCGGCGGCCACCTCCACCTGGGCGATGCGGCGGGACGTGCGGAGCTCGCTGGAGGCGCTGCACGTGCACCCCGATGTCGTGCAGGACCTCCTGGTGGCCGCGTCCGAGGCGTTCAACAACGCCGTCGAGCACGCGCAGCAGCCGTCCCGACCCGAGGTGCGGGTCCGGCTCCAGGTCGGCGCCGGCACCGCCCGGCTCACCGTCCGCGACTTCGGCACCTGGCGGGACCGGCGGTCGGCGATGGACCGCGGCCGCGGCGCCACCCTGATGAACGCCTTCGGCGACGTGCGGCTGATGTCGACCGCCTCCGGCACGACGGTGACCATCGAGCGTCGCCTCACCGACGACCAGGGCTGACCGGCTGCGCACCCGCCGCCGGTCCAGTCCCGGGCGATCACGCCCGGCCCGGCTCTAGTCCCGGGCGATCAGGCCCGGCCCGGCGAGCAGGGCGATGTCGGCGTGGTCGACCTCGTGACCCTGCTCGCAGCGGAGCACGGTGCGGACCCGGCAACCGCAGTCGCGGTGGGTGGCCAGTACCGGCGGGCCGGTCTCGTCGGCTGCCCAGGTGTCCCCCCACTGCCGGAGCGCGGTGATCACCGGCAGCAGCTCGCGCCCCTTGGGGGTGAGCTGGTACTCGTACCGGGTGCGCTGCCCCTGCTCGCGGTAGGGCGTCCGTTCCAGGAGGCCGGCGCCGACCAGTTCCCGTAGGCGGGCGGCCATCGCCGGCTCGCCGATGCCCACCCGGCGGACGAAGTCGTCGAAACGGCGCGTGCCGAGAAACGCGTCCCGCATGATCAGCATCGCCGACCTGCTGCCCACGATGTCCATGGCCCGCGCGATCGAGCAGTTCGTCATGGACCACGCCTCCCGATCGTCCCGCAGATCCTGCATGCCCCCAGCCTACGGGCTGACTTGCGTTGACGCTAGTCAGGTGCTTCACTGGGCGAGCTGACTTTTCTCAGGAAAAGCCAGACCCGCGCAGCGAACCTCACAGACAGGATTTTCATGGACATCTCCGCCACCACCGCACTGGTCACCGGCGCCAACCGGGGCTTCGGCCGCGCCCTGGCCAGCGAGCTGCTCGCCCGGGGCGCCACCGTGTACGCGGCGGCCCGCAACCCGGCCCTGATCGACCTTTCGGGCGCCCGGCCACTGGCGCTGGACATCACCGATCCCGCGTCCGTGGCGGCGGCCGCGGCGACCGCCGGCGACGTCACCCTGCTGGTGAACAACGCGGGCACGTCGACCGGTGCCGACCTGCTCACCGGCGACCTGGACCAGATCCGCCTGGAGCTGGAGACGCACTACCTCGGCACCCTCTCCGTGGTACGGGCCTTCGCCCCCGTCATCGAGCGCAACGGCGGCGGCACCGTCCTCAACGTGTTGTCCGCGCTGTCCTGGTTCGCGCTGCCCACCGACGGCGCCTACGTGGCGGCCAAGGCCGCCGAGTGGGGCATGACCAACTCGCTGCGCCTCACCCTCGCCCCGGCGAAGATCCGCGTCGCGGGCCTGCACGTGGGCTACATGGACACCGACATGGCCCGGGCGGTCACCACCCCCAAGGCCGACCCGGCCGACGTGGCGGCGTACGCCGTCGACCAACTGGCCGCGGACGCGTACGAGATCGTCGCCGACGACGTCAGCCGCGGCGTACTCGCCGGGCTCTCCGGCGGCGTGGCGGCCCTCTACCCGCAGCTGCCGTAGCCGGACACCGCCCTCCACCCGCGCCGGCGGGCTCCGTCCGGCCGACCCCATCACCTCTGCAAGGAGTAGCTGTGCCCGAACAGCAGATCGCCACGACGGGTTGGCGGGCGCCCACCCCGCCCACCACGCCGGCCGCCGCGCCCACCGGGCGGACGACCGTCCGTGGTTCGCACGCGGCGACCCTTGTCGCCATGTGCCTGGGTGCGATGGTCACGTTCCTGCACCTCACCGCGACCGTCTCCGCGCTGACCACGATCCAGCGGGACCTGCGGGTCGACCCGACCAGCCTGGTCTGGATCCCCAGCGCCTACACCCTCATGCTGGCCGGCCTCGTGCTCTCCGCCGCCACGCTCGGCAGCCGGTACGGCCGCAAGCGGATGTTCAGCGCCGGTGTCGCCGCCATGATGGCCGGAGCTGCCGTGGTCGCCCTGGCCACCGCCCCCGGCTGGGTCGTCGCGGGACAGCTCGTGGCCGGTGCGGGCGGGGCGCTGATCCTGTCGAACAGCCTGGCGATCCTCGGCGTGACGTTCACCGACCCGCACCGCCGTACCGAGGTCATCACCGCCTGGGCGGCGGCGTCCGGCGTCGGGCTGTCGGTGGGCCCGCTCATCACCGGGACGCTGCTGGCGCACGTCCACTGGCACGGCGTCTTCCTGTCCACCGTGGTGCTCGGTCTGCTCACCCTGGCCGTCACCACCCGCTGGGTGGCCGAGTCGCGCCAGCCCACCAGCCGCGTCGACCTGCCCGGCCTGCTGCTGGGCACGCTCGCCGTCGCCGCCGCCGTCTACGCGCTGATCGAGGGCGGCCGCCAGGGCTACACCAGCCCGACGGTGGCGGCCGCGTGGCTCAGCGCCGGCGCCGCACTCGTCGCCTTCGTCGTGGTCGAGCTGCGTACCGCCGCGCCGATGCTGGACGTCCGGCTGTTCCGGTCGCCGTCCTTCAGCGCCGTCATGCTCGTCGCCGCCGTGTCGCTGTTCGGCTTCACCGGCGTGTCGATCCTGCTGGTGCTCTTCCACGAACGTGCCCAGGCGCTCAGCCCGCTCGACACCGGCTGGCGGATGCTGGTGCTGTTCGGCCTCTACGCGGTCACCGCCTTCGCCGCCGGTCAGGCGATCCGCCGCACCGGCTTCAAGGCACCGCTCACCCTCGGCCTGCTGCTCGGCGGCCTGGCCAGCCTGGGCCTGTCCACCCACACCCCGGGCACGCCGTTCAGCCAGAGCTGGCCGCTGCTCGCGCTCTTCGGCGCCGCCTGCGGCCTGGTGGCCGCGCCGGCCACCGCGGCGGCGCTGGCCAGCGTCGCGCCTGCGCAGGCGAGCATGGCCGCCGCGGCGGTCAACACCGCCCGCCAGTTCGGCGCCGTGATGGGCGCGTCGCTGCTGGGTACCCTGCTCAGC